>NZ_DKHD01000006.1:146343-197117 GCF_002453565.1 Pseudomonas sp. UBA6753
GCGGGCGTGCCCGCGAAGCTGTCGACGCCGGTTTTACAGGATGTAACGCGACAGGTCTTCGTTCTGCGCCAGCTCACCCAGGTGGCTGTTCACATACGCCGCGTCGATCTGGATCGGCGCTTCGTCATGGGTGCTGGCCAGGTCGCCAGCACTGAACGACACCTCTTCGAGCAAACGCTCGAGAAGGGTGTGCAGGCGGCGGGCACCGATGTTCTCGGTCTTCTCGTTGACCTGGTAGGCAATCTCGGCCAGGCGCTTGATACCGTCGGCGAGGAATTCGATGTTCAGGCCTTCGGTCTTGAGCAGGGCCTGGTACTGTTCGGTCAGCGACGCGTGCGGCTCCTGCAGGATGCGCTCGAAGTCTTCCGGGGTCAGGGCCTTGAGTTCCACACGGATCGGCAGGCGGCCTTGCAGCTCGGGCACCAGGTCGCTCGGCTTGCTCAGGTGGAACGCACCCGAGGCAATGAACAGGATGTGGTCGGTCTTGACCATGCCCAGCTTGGTGTTGACAGTGCAGCCTTCGATCAGCGGCAGCAGGTCGCGCTGCACGCCTTCACGGGACACGTCGGCGCCGCCAACGTTGCCGCGCTTGGCAACCTTGTCGATTTCGTCGATGAACACGATGCCGTGCTGCTCGACAGCTTCCAGGGCCTTGGCCTTGAGCTCTTCCTCGTTGACCAGGCGGCTCGCTTCTTCATCGCGAACCATCTTCAGCGCCTCTTTAACCTTCAGCTTGCGCGCCTTGCGCTTGCCTTTGCCCATGTTGGCGAACAGGCTCTGCAGCTGGTTGGTCATTTCTTCCATGCCGGGCGGCGCGGCAATTTCGACGCCCACGGCATCGGCCACTTCGATCTCGATTTCCTTGTCGTCCAGCTGGCCTTCGCGCAGGCGCTTGCGGAACAGCTGGCGGGTGTTGGAATCGGTGCTGGTCTGCGCGGCTTCCTCGGCGAAGCTGCTGACCCGCGCCTGCGGCAGCAGGGCGTCGAGAATGCGGTCTTCGGCGGCGTCTTCGGCGCGGTGGCGCACGCGGATGATCTCTTGCTCACGCAGCATCTTCAATGCTGCATCGGCCAGGTCACGGATGATCGACTCGACGTCGCGGCCCACGTAGCCCACTTCGGTGAACTTGGTGGCTTCGACCTTGAGGAACGGCGCGTTGGCCAGCTTGGCCAGGCGGCGGGCGATTTCGGTCTTGCCGACGCCGGTAGGGCCGATCATCAGGATGTTCTTCGGGGTCACTTCGGCGCGCAGCTCGGCGGGGAGCTGCATGCGCCGCCAGCGGTTGCGCAGGGCGATGGCCACGGCGCGCTTGGCGTCGTCCTGGCCGATGATGTGGCGGTTGAGTTCGTGGACGATCTCGCGGGGGGTCATGGACATGATGAAAATGGTCCTCGGGCGGAATGAATCAGCGTGGAAAAACCCCATCACCGGGATGAGGCGCCAGAACAGCTGATCAGTCGGCCAGGTCCTGCTCCTCGATGGTCAGGTTGTGGTTGGTGAACACGCAGATGTCGCCGGCGATGTTCAGGGCGGTCTCGGCGATTTCACGGGCCGAGAGGTCGGTCTTGTTCAGCAGGGCGCGGGCTGCGGCCTGGGCGTAGGCGCCGCCGGAACCCATGGCGATCAGGCCGTCTTCGGGTTCGACCACGTCGCCGTTGCCAGTGATGATCAGGGAGGCGTCCTTGTTGGCCACGGCCAGCATGGCCTCCAGGCGGCTCAGGGAACGATCGGTACGCCATTCCTTGGCCAGCTCCACGGCAGCGCGGACCAGGTGGCCCTGATGTTTCTCGAGCTGGCCTTCAAAGCGCTCGAACAGGGTGAACGCATCGGCGGTGGCGCCGGCGAAGCCCGCGATGACCTGGCCGTGGTACAGGCGGCGCACCTTCTTGGCGTTGCCTTTCATCACGGTGTTGCCGAGGGATACCTGGCCGTCGCCGCCCATGACGACTTTGCCGTTACGGCGGACAGAAACGATGGTGGTCAAGGGGAGAGTCTCCACGCAGCGGGGCGAAAGTGCCTGATGCAGACTCATATGGGGGTGGGGGGAAGGATTTCAACCGTGGGGGATGAATGGTAGGTGTTCCCTTGCACTGGCCTCATCGCCGGCAAGCCAGCTCCCACAGGGATATCACAGGCCTTGAGGGCAGTGATTTCCTGTGGGAGCTGGCTTGCCGGCGATGAGGCCAGTGAGGGTTACTCAGGCCTCGTGGCAGACATGCCCATCGACCAAGGTATAACGCACCGCACCCGGCAGGCAGTGGCCGATGAACGGGCAGTTCTCGCCGCGCGAGAACCACTGCTCGCCGGCCACGGTCGAGGCTTGCGGGTCGAACAGCACCAGGTCGGCCGCGCCACCCACTTTCAGCTCGCCGGCCGGCAGGCGCAGGGCCGCCGCCGGGCCGCTGCTCAGGCGGGCCAGCAAGGTTGGCAGGTCGAGCAGGCCGTCCTGTACCAGGGTCATGGCCAGCGGCAGCAGCAGCTCGACGCTGCTGATGCCCGGCTCGGTGGCGCCGAACGGGGCCAGCTTGGCGTCGCGCTCGTGTGGCTGGTGATGGCTGGAGATCGCCTGGATCACGCCCGACTTCACCGCCGCACGCAGGCCGTCACGGTCGGCGGCGGTGCGCAGCGGTGGCTGCACGTGGTACAGGCTGGAGAACTCACGCAGCGACTCGTCGGTAAGGATCAGTTGGTACAGCGCCACATCGGCGGTCACCGGCAGGCCAAGCTGCTGGGCTTGCTCGATCAGCCGCGCGCCGCGGGCGCTGGTGATCTGGGTGAAGTGCGCACGCACGCCGGTCTGTTCCACCAGCAGCAGGTTGCGCGCCAGGGCCACGGTCTCGGCGGTTTCCGGAATGCCCGGCAGGCCGAGGAAGCTGGCCATGGCACCTTCGTGGGCC
Organism: Pseudomonas sp. UBA6753; assembly: GCF_002453565.1. NCBI lineage: Bacteria > Pseudomonadati > Pseudomonadota > Gammaproteobacteria > Pseudomonadales > Pseudomonadaceae > Pseudomonas > Pseudomonas sp. UBA6753. The sequence continues at coordinate 149,241 of NZ_DKHD01000006.1, forward strand.
AGGCCACCCTGGGCCAGGTCGCGGTCCTGGGAGTGGAACACCACGGTCAGGTCGAAGGTGGCGGCGTATTCCAGGGCGCGGGCCAAGGTACGGTTGTTGGGGATTTCCTTCAGGCCATTGCCGAAGGCCACGCAGCCGGTGTCGCGCAGGGCCACCAGCTCGGCCAGTTGCTCGCCTTCCAGGCCCTTGGTCAGGGCGCCGATCGGGTAGACCTTGCTGTTGGCGGCCTCGCGGGCGCGGTCGAGGATCAGTTCGGCCACGGCCGAGGTGTCCAGCACCGGCTTGGTCTGCGGCGGGCAGCACAGGCTGGTGACACCGCCGGCGACGGCGGCGCGGGTTTCACTGGCGATGTTGCCTTTGCGGCTGTAGCCCGGCTCGCGCAGGGACACGCCGAGGTCGACCAGGCCGGGTGCGGCGACCAGGCCATCAGCCTGGATCGTGCGGCTGGCGCTGAAACCGGCCGGGGCTGCACCGATGGCGGCAATACGGCCGCCGTCCAGGTGCAGGTCGGTGACCTGGTCCAGGCCGCTGTTGGGGTCGATGACCCGGGCGCCGAGAATACTGATGGTCACTGGGCGTTCTCCTGGTCGAATTGACGTTGCGCGTTCTGCCCGCTCATGGCCATGGACAGCACGGCCATGCGCACGGCGATGCCGTAGGTGACCTGGTTGAGGATCACCGAGTGCTTGCCGTCGGCCACCGCCGACTCGATTTCCACGCCGCGGTTGATCGGGCCCGGGTGCATGACGATGGCGTCGGGCTTGGCCCCGGCCAGGCGCGCGGTGGTCAGGCCGAACAGGCGGTAGAACTCGCCTTCGCTGGGCAGCAGGCCACCGGCCATGCGCTCACGCTGCAGGCGCAGCATGATCACCACGTCGACATCCTTCAGGCCTTCGGCGAGGTCGGTGTAAACCTTCACGCCGTACTGCTCGATACCGATCGGGATCAGGGTTTTCGGGCCGATCACGCGGATGTCCGGGCAGCCCAGCGCTTTCAGCGCCAGCATGTCGGAGCGGGCCACGCGCGAGTGCAGGATGTCGCCGACGATGGCCACCGACAGGTTCTCGAAGCTGCCCTTGTGGCGGCGGATGGTGAGCATGTCGAGCATGCCCTGGGTCGGGTGCGCATGGCGGCCGTCACCACCGTTGATCACGGCAACTTCCGGGCACACGTGCTCGGCGATGAAGTGCGCGGCCCCGGAATCGGAGTGGCGCACCACGAACATGTCGGCGGCCATGGCTTCGAGGTTGCGCAGGGTGTCGAACAGGGTCTCGCCCTTGCTGGTCGAGGAGGTCGACACGTTCAGGCTGATCACGTCGGCCGACAGGCGCTGGGCCGCCAGTTCGAAGGTGGTACGGGTACGGGTGGAGTTCTCGAAGAACACGTTGCACACGGTCTTGCCGCGCAGCAACGGGACTTTCTTCACGGCCCGGGCACCGACTTCCAGGAAGGAGTCGGCGGTGTCGAGGATCTCGGTGAGCAGTTCGCGGGGCAAACCGTCGAGCGAGAGGAAGTGGCGCAGCTGGCCCTGATCATTGAGCTGCAGCGGGCGCTTGGCGTCGATTGGCGTCATCGCGGGGGACTCTTAAAGGGCGGAAGCGGAGGCGAGGTCCTGGCGCTCGAGGGCGAGCGGTGCGGGTCCGGTCAATTTTACCCGTTCATGGGCGGCCAGCGACAGGGTGGCGCCGAGTACATTCGGGCGGATTGGCAGTTCGCCGGCATCCAGGTCCAGCAGGCAGACCAGGGTGACGCTGGCCGGGCGGCCATAATCGAACAGTTCGTTGAGCGCGGCGCGCACCGTGCGGCCGCTCATCAGCACGTCATCCACCAGCACCAGGTGCTGGCCCTCGACCTCGAACGGCAGCTCGGACGGGCGCACTTGCGGGTGCAGGCCGTTCTGGCTGAAGTCGTCGCGATAGAACGACACGTCCAGAGTGCCCATGGGGCTGGTGTCGCCCATGGCTTCCTGCAGGGCCTGGGCAACCCAGACGCCGCCGGTGCGGATGCCGATGTAGCGCGGTTCGGTAATTGCCCGGCGGGCCAGGTGGGCGCGAAGGTCGACGGCCATCTGCCGAATCAGTTCGGCTGGATCGGGTAGGCTCATTGCAGGCTCCTCGGAAGGGTGCGCCGGGCGGGCCCGGCGGCAAAGATGATCAGGTATTGGCCTCCAGCCAGCCTTGCAGCAACAGGGCGGCGGCGATGGCATCGACCGGGTTGTCGCGGTAGCTGCCGCGCTGGCCGCCACGGGCCATGCGCTCGCCCTTGGCCTCGAAGGTGGTCAGGCGTTCGTCGTGGGTGTGCACGGGCAGGTTGAAGCGGCCGTTCAGGCGGCGGGCGAACTTTTCTGCGCGGGCGCTCATTTCGCTGGGGGTGCCGTCCATGTTCAGCGGCAGGCCGACGACGATGGCGTCGGGCTTCCATTCGGCAATCAGCTTTTCCACCTGGGCCCAGTCCGGCACGCCGTTCTGTGCCTTCAGGGTGCAAAGCTCGCGGGCCTGGCCGGTGACCACCTGGCCGACGGCTACGCCGATCTGTTTGCTGCCGTAGTCGAAGCCCAGCAGCAGACGCAGTTCAGGGTGCAGTTCGGCCATCAGGCGTGGCCCGCCTGGCTGGTCAGCAGGTTCAGGTTGATCCCCAGGCTGGCAGCGGCGGCTTCCAGGCGCAGGTCGCTGGTCCGGCCGAAGATGATTTCCGGGTCGAACGGGCAGTTGAGCCAGGCGTTGTCGGCAAGCTCCGCTTCCAGTTGGCCCGCTTCCCAGCCGGCATAACCCAGGGTGATCAGGCTCTGTTTCGGGCCTACCCCGGCGGCGATGGCAAGCAATATATCCTGCGAGGTGGTCAGCGACAGCCCTTCCAGCGCCACGGTGGCCTGGAAACTGCATTCGCTGCTGTGCAGCACGAAGCCACGGTCGGTCTGTACCGGGCCACCTTGGTAGATCGGCACCTGCAAGGTGCTGGCCGGTGGCATTTCGTCCGGGCGCAGCTGCTCGAGGATGTCGGCCAGGTTCAGCTCCTGCGGCCGGTTGACCACCAGGCCCATGGCGCCATGGGCGTTGTGCTCGACGATGTACGTGAGGGTCTGGGCGAAGTTCGGATCGGCCATGTGCGGCATGGCGATCAGGAACTGATGCTTGAGGTAGCTCGGCGTGAGGGTTTTCATGGGGGATAGTGTGGCGCCAGGTGGCGAGGCTGACAAGGTGCGGTTTTGTGTCGATCGTGCCGGCCTCTTCGCGGGCACGCCCGCTCCCACAGGAACCTCACATTAGCTGAACCCAGCGGAGATCCTGTGGGAGCGGGCATGCCCGCGAAAGGGCCGGTAAGCCAGCAAATCAGTTACTGGACAAACGGTCCCCACGGGCAAAGCGCCAGGTGCGGATGATCTCCAGCCGGTCAAACTCGGCCAGGTCCCCGGTAAACGGCGCAAACGGCGCCGCCAGCCGTACGATGCGCTGCGCCGCCTGGTCCAGCACCGGTTGCCCGGACGACTCCAGCACCAGCACCTCGTACAGCGAGCCATCGCGGTTGATCGACACCATCATGCGCAGGTTGCCGTAGATCTGTTGCCGGCGCGCTTCGTCGGGGTAGTTCAGGTTGCCAACCCGCTCGACCTTCTTGCGCCACTCTTCCTTGTACCAGGCACCTTTGTCGCGCATGGTCGAGGCAGCATTGAGCCGATGGATGCGCGGGCGCTTGGCGTACATCTGCTGTTCGTTGGACAGCTCCGCCTCCAGGCTGGCGATCTGGCTGGACAACTGCGAGCTGTCGAAGTCCGGTGCCGGGGCTGCCGGCTTGGGCTGCGGCTTGCTTTCCTTGGGTTTGGGCTCGACCTTCTGCGGCTTGGGCGCCGTGGTCACTACCGCCGACTTCTGCGGTACAGGGGGCGGTACCACCTCGGGCTTCGCGGCGGGTGGCGGGGTGATCTTGTTGATCTTGCTGTCCTGGAAGGGTGCCAGTTCGGTGGTCTTGGGCACCGCTTTCTTGTCCAGGGTGCCGCTGCCCTGCTGGTTGTCCTGGGCCTGGAAATCGGCCTTCTCCGGCGGTTTCTCGCTCTTGAAGGTGGCCAGGGTGATGTCCATGGTGTGGCGGATTTCGGCAGGCTTGACCACGCTGAAGCCGACGCCGAGGATCAGCGCCAGGTGCACCAGGACAGCCAGGAACAGGGTAAAGCCGAGCCGGTCCACCGGGCGAACACGGGGGGGCAGCAGGTCGGCGGGGATGTCAGCGGGCAGCGTCATCAGGTTTCCAGCAACCGCAGGGCGGGGTAGCAGGCCAGGCCAAAAGGACCCGCATCATACCCCACTCTGGGTTGTTGCCGTGCGTCGGCGGTCAGCGCGCCTTCAGCTGGCGATCAATGGCATCCATCAATTGCCCGCCGATATCGGTGTTGTAGGCGGCATCGATCTCGCGGATGCAGGTGGGGCTGGTGACGTTGATTTCGGTGAGGTAGTCGCCGATCACGTCCAGGCCCACGAACATCAGGCCCTTCTCGCGCAGGGTCGGGCCGACCTGGGCGGCGATCCAGCGGTCGCGGTCGGTCAGCGGGCGTGCCTCGCCACGGCCACCGGCGGCCAGGTTGCCACGGGTTTCGCCGCTGGCCGGGATACGCGCCAGGCAGTAGTCCACCGGCTCGCCGTCGATCATCAGGATGCGCTTGTCGCCGTCGACGATCTGCGGCAGGTATTCCTGCGCCATGATCTGCTGGTTGCCGTGCTGGGTCAGGGTTTCCAGGATCACCGACAGGTTCGGGTCGTCCTTGCGGTGGCGGAACACCGAGGCACCGCCCATGCCGTCCAGCGGCTTGAGGATCACGTCACCACGGCTGTTGGCGAACTCGCGCAGGATGTCGACGCGGCGGCTGACCAGGGTCGGCGCCATGCACTGCGGGAACTGGGTGGCGAACAGTTTTTCGTTGCAGTCGCGCAGGCTCTGCGGGCGGTTGACCACCAGCACGCCTTCGCGCTCGGCCTGCTCCAGCAGGTAGGTGCTGTAGACGAACTCCATGTCGAAGGGCGGGTCCTTGCGCATCAGGATCACGTCCAGCTCGGCCAGCGCGCTGTCCTGCTCGTCGCCCAGCTCGAACCAGCGGGCCGGGTCGGCGAACACTTTCAGCGGGCGCATTTGCGCACGCGCCTGGCCGGCGCCCAGGTACATATCGCGCTGTTCCATGTAGAACAGGCTCCAGCCGCGTGCCTGGGCGGCCAGCAGCATGGCCAGCGAGCTGTCCTTCTTGTAGGAGATGGACGCGATGGGGTCCATGACAATGCCGAGGCGAACGCTCATGGGGTGGTTCCTCTTGGCGGCGCGTGGCCGCGATGGATCGAAAGAAAAGTGGCTCAGGGTGGCGCCGTGAACGCCGCCGGTCAAGGGGCGCCGCAGATGGAACGGCCACCCGGAGTGTGCTAAAAATGCCAGTCATAGCGCTGAATGACAGGCCCATGGGGGCTGCTGCGCAGCCCTTATCGCGACGCAAGGCCGCTCCCACAACGGCCCCAGGATTTCGGCAAATGGTAGCCCAACAGATGGAACAACCCCTGAAGGTGATGGTGATCGACGATTCGCGCACGATCCGCCGCACCGCGCAGATGTTGCTCGGTGAAGCGGGCTGCGAGGTGATCACTGCCAGCGATGGCTTCGATGCCCTGGCCAAGATCGTCGACCACCAGCCCAGCATCATCTTCGTCGATGTGTTGATGCCGCGCCTGGACGGCTACCAGACCTGCGCGGTGATCAAGCACAACAGTGCCTTCAAGGACACCCCGGTCATTCTGCTGTCGTCACGTGACGGCCTGTTCGACAAGGCCCGCGGCCGGGTGGTCGGCTCCGACCAGTTCCTGACCAAACCGTTCAGCAAGGAAGAACTGCTCGACGCGATCCGCGCCCACGTGCCCGGTTTTGCCGCAGCCCAACAACACGCACCCTGACCGCGCCCCGCCATGGCACGGTCTTTCTTTCCTGATGGGGAACCAGCATGGCCCGAGTTCTGATTGTCGACGACTCGCCGACAGAGATGTACCGATTGACCGAATGGCTGGAAAAGCACGGCTACCAGGTGCTCAAGGCCAACAACGGTGCCGATGGCGTGGCCCTGGCCCGGCAGGACAAGCCCGACGCGGTGCTGATGGATATCGTCATGCCCGGCATGAATGGCTTCCAGGCCACCCGCCAGCTCAGCAAGGACCCGGAAACCAGCGCCATCCCGGTGATCGTGGTCACCACCAAGGACCAGGAAACCGACCGTATCTGGGCCACGCGCCAGGGCGCTCGTGACTTCCTGACCAAACCGGTGGAAGAGGACGCGCTGATCGCCAAGCTCAAAGAAGTGCTGGGGGCTTGACCACCCGCCCGCAGGGCGCGTCGCTGACCGCCTTCGAGTTGTTGCTGGACATCGACCGGCGCTGCCGCCTGCTGGTCGCCGACCAGCCGCCGCAGGACAACCGCCTGCAACAGTGGAGCGGCATCGGCTTTCGTATTGCCGGGCAATGGTTCGTCGCGCCCATGGGCGAGGTGGCCGAGGTGCTGCGCGAACCGCGCAGCAGCCGCGTCCCCGGTGTGCAGCCGTGGGTGTGCGGGGTAGCCAACCTGCGCGGCCGGCTGTTGCCGGTGATGGACCTGAGCAGCTTCTTCGGCCTGGGCCACGCCGCCCCGGGCAAGCAGCGGCGGGTGCTGGTGCTGGACCACGAGGACCTGTTCGTCGGCCTGCTGGTGGACGAGGTGCTGGGCCTGCAGCACTTTGCCCTGGACAGCCTGCAACTGTCGCCACCACAGCCGCTGATTCGCGCCGCTGCACGTTTCGTGCAGGGGCACTTCCCGCGTGAACGCAACTGGGCGATCTTCAGCCCCTTCGCCCTGGCCCAGGCGCCGGGCTTTCTCGATGTGGCGTTATAGGACCTGCGAACGTGAACAAGCCTGCCACCCCCGTCACCACCGTGACCCCACGTACCCGCAGCATCGCGCAGATCACCGTGCTGTTCCTGATCCTGATCCTGTCGATCATCCTGCTGTTCGCCAACTTTGCCTACCTGAACACCCAGTCGAACTACGACAAGCAGTACATCGGCCACGCCGGCGAACTGCGGGTGCTGTCGCAGCGCATCGCCAAGAACGCCACCGAAGCCGCCACCGGCAAGGCCCTGGCCTTCAAGCTGCTGTCGGACGCGCGCAACGATTTCGAACGGCGCTGGGGCTACCTGCGTGAAGGTGACAAGTCCACCGGCCTGCCACCCGCGCCGCCCATGGTGCGGGACGAGATGGAAGCGGTACGCCGCGACTGGGAAAACCTGCGCAAGAACACCGATACCATCCTGGCAAGCGAGCAGACCGTGCTGTCGCTGCACCAGGTGGCGGCGACCCTGGCCGAGACCGTGCCGCAATTGCAGGTGGAATACGAGAAAGTGGTCGAGATCCTGCTGCAGAGCGGCGCCCCGGCCAGCCAGGTGGCGGTGGCCCAGCGCCAGTTGCTGCTGGCCGAACGCATCCTTGGGTCGGTCAACACTGTGCTGGCCGGTGACGACACCGCGGCCCAGGCGGCGGATGCCTTTGGCCGTGATGCCGGGCGCTTCGGCCAGGTGCTGGAAGGCATGCTCAGTGGCAGCGCGGCGATTCAGGTGACGCGTGTCGAGGACGCCGACGCCCGTGCGCGCCTGGCTGAAATTGCCGAGCTGTTCCAGTTCGTTGCCGGCTCGGTGGATGAAATCCTCGAAACCTCGCCGGAACTGTTCCGCGTGCGCGAGGCTGCCGGCAATATCTTCAGCCTGTCGCAGACCCTGCTCGACGAGGCCTCGCACCTGGCCAACGGTTTCGAGAACCTGGCCGGCGGGCGCACCCTCGACACTGTCGGCGGCTATGTCCTGGGCCTGCTGGCGTTGGCTTCGATCATCCTCATCGGCCTGGTCATGGTGCGCACCACCAACCGACAGCTGCGCGAGACGGCGGAAAAGAACGAACGCAACCAGCAGGCGATCATGCGCCTGCTCGACGAAATCGAAGAGCTGGCTGACGGTGACCTGACCGTGACCGTATCGGTGACCGAAGACTTCACCGGCGCCATTGCCGATTCGATCAACTATTCCGTGGACCAATTGCGCGACCTGGTTGCCACCATCAACCACAGCGCCGTGCAGGTCGCTGCCGCCGTACAGGACACACAGAACACCGCACGCCAGCTGGCCAAGGCCTCTGAACACCAGGCCGAGCAGATCAGCGAGGCATCCGAGGCGGTCGGCGACATGGTCGAGTCGATCGACCGGGTTTCGGCACATGCCTACGAGTCGGCCAAGGTTGCCGAGCGCTCGGTGGCGATCGCCAACAAGGGGAACGAGGTGGTGCACAACACCATCAACGGCATGGACAACATTCGCGAGCAGATCCAGGATACCGCCAAACGGATCAAGCGCCTTGGTGAGTCTTCCCAGGAAATCGGCGATATCGTCAGCCTGATCGACGACATTGCCGACCAGACCAACATCCTCGCCCTCAACGCGGCGATTCAGGCCTCGCTGGCCGGCGAGGCCGGCCGTGGGTTCGCCGTGGTCGCCGACGAAGTGCAGCGCCTGGCCGAGCGCTCGTCGTCGGCCACCCGGCAGATCGAGGCGCTGGTGCGCACCATCCAGGCCGACACCAACGAGGCGGTGATCTCCATGGAGCAGACCACCGCCGAAGTGGTGCGCGGTGCCCGCCTGGCCCAGGATGCCGGGGTGGCGCTGGCCGAGATCGAAGGCGTATCGCAGAACCTCGCCGACCTTATCCACAGCATCTCCGATGCCGCCCAGCTGCAGACTTCGTCTGCCGGGCAGATCTCCCACACCATGGCAGTCATCCAGCAGATTACCGCGCAGACCTCCGCCGGCTCCGGCGCCACCGCCGACAGCATCCGCCACCTGGCACGCATGGCCAGCGAGATGCGCCGTTCGGTGTCCGGGTTCACCCTGCCGCCGCCAGCAGAGCCCAAGTGAAGAGCCCTACTGATGAGCTCTACTGAAAAGCCGCGCCGAGGAGTGCCCATGGCTGTAGCTGCAGTAAGCCCCGAGCGCCACGACACAGTGGCGCTGTCCTGGACCAAGGCCGCCATCCTCGACTGCCTGGGCCAGGCGCGCCAGGCGTTGGAGCGCTTTGCCGGCGAGCCTGGCGACCTGTCGATGCTGGCATTCGTGGTCGACAACCTGCACCAGGTGCACGGCTGCCTGCGCATGCTCGAACTGCGCGGCGCCACGCGCCTGGCTGAAGAACTGGAGCTGTTCGCCAGGGCCCTGGCCGATGGCCAGGTCAGCCCCCGCGGTGATTGCCTGGGCGCGTTGTTCCGCGGCCTGGAGCAATTGCCGTCGTATCTGGAGCGCCTGCGCGGCGCCCGCCACGACCTGCCACTGGTGATGCTGCCGCTGCTCAACCAGCTGCGTGCCTGCCGTGGCGAGGAGCCGCTGGCCCAGGCCAGCCTGATCAGCGGTGCCACCCAACGCTTTGCCGGTGCCGACGACCTGGCCAACCTCGACCTGTCGCTGGGCAACTGGCGCGAGCAGTTGCAGGCCGGGCCGGGCCGCGATGCCCTGCGCTCGGTGGTGACCGCGCTGTGCGACGACCTGATGCGCATCAAGGAGCGCCTGGACCAGTTCGTGCGTGGCGACCGCCAGCACAGCGAGCAGCTCGATGCCCTGCTGGCACCGCTGCGCCACGTGGCCGACACCCTGGCGGTGCTGGGCTTCCAGCAGCCACGCCGGGTGATCATCGACCAGGTGCTGGCGTTGCAGGCCCTGGCCCAGGGCGAGCGGGCCGTGGACGACGCGGTGTTGATGGATGTAGCGGGGGCCCTGCTGTACGTGGAGGCCACGCTCAATGGCATGGTCGGCCCGCTGGAGGAAAACGGCCAGGGCGGCCTGCCGGGCTCGGACCTGGCCGAAATCCGCCAGCTGGTGTTGAACGAGTCGCTGAACGTGCTGCAGCAAGCCAAGGACCTGATCGGTGATTGCCTGGAGTCCGGCTGGCCGCGGCAACGCCTGCAACCCTTGCCAGGGCTGTTGCAGCAGATTCGCGGTGCGCTGGCGATGTTGATGCTGCCGGCCGTGGCCGAGCTGTTTGCCGGTTGCGCCAGCTATGTGCAGCGTTGGCTGCAGCACCTGGAAGTGGAGCCGCCTGCCGACGATCTGACGCACCTGGCCGAGGCCCTGAGCGCTGCCGAATGCTACCTGCAATGGCGGGTGGCGGACCCATTGGCGGATGGCCAGCCCTTCATCGACATGGCGCGCGCCAGCCTGGCGACGCTGGGTGTGCACTGCTCGCTGGTCGAGGCCACCGCAGGTCACGATGGCAGCGCTGATGGCATCGATGACGAGTTGCGTGAAGTGTTTCTCGACGAGGCTGGTGAGCTGCTGCCGGAAATCGAGCGCCACTGGCTGCGCTGGCGTGCCGACAACCAGCAGCGCGAGGCACTGGGAGAAGTGCGCCGCGCCTTGCATACGCTCAAGGGCAGCGGCCGCATGGTGCATGCCGAGGCGGTGGCCGAGCTGGCCTGGGGCGCCGAGCACCTGCTGAACCGGGTACTCGAGGGCCGCAGCGTGCTCAGCCCGGAAGGCGTGGTGGCCCTGCAGCAGGCATTCGTCTACCTGCCCGACCTGCTGGCCGACTTTGCCGCCGGCCAGCTGCCACAACTGACGGAAATCGAGCAGCTGGCCGGGCACCTGCATGCCCTGGCCGAAAACGATGCCCCGGTGGCGGCCGACATCGACGGCCTCGACCCGCAATTGCTCGACATCTTCCGCAGCGAGGCGCAGGGCCACCTGGCCAGCCTGGATGCTTTCCTGCAGGGCGCCGACGGCCACGATACGCAGGTCAGCGATGGCCTGCAGCGCGCCCTGCATACGCTCAAGGGCAGTGCCGCCATGGCCGGGGTGTTGCCGGTCGCCGAACTGGCCACCGCCTTCGACCGCCTGGCTCGTGAATACAAGGGCCACCAGCTGCCCCTGCAAATGGCCGAGATCGAATGGCTGGAAGCTGCTCGCTCGCTGTTCCACCTTGGCCTGGCGCAACTCGACAGCACGCCGCTGGCGGCCATCCCCGGTGCCGCGGAGCTGATCGAGCAGGTCGGCCAGGCTGTGGACGCGCACCTGGCCAGCTTGCATGGCGACCCGCAGCATGCGCGGCGCAGCAAGCGCGACCCGCAGTTGATCGCCAGTTTCCTGGCCCAGGCCATGGATATCCTGCTGGATGCCGAGTCGTTGCTGTCGCGCTGGCAGGAACAGCCCGGCCAGCGCGATGCGCTGGACACCCTGCTCGACGAGCTGACCACCCTGGGCCACGCCGCACACTTGGCCGACCTGTGGCAGATGGATGACGTGTGCGAGGCCTTGCTCGACCTGTACGGCGCCGTGGAGGAGGGCAGCCTGCCCGCCGATGCGCGCTTCTTCGCCCACGTGCAGCGGGCCCATGAAGCCCTGCTGGACATGCTCGACGAAGTGGCGGCGGGGCAGGACATCCCGCCAAGGCCGGAGCTGGTCGACAGCCTGCGCAACCTGCTGGGCCAGGCTCTGGCACCGGAGGCCACTGGCCTGGTAGGCATCGACACGGTCACGCCGCTGCACCCGGACATGGACCTGGCCGACACCCTTGGCCTGGGGGCGGCGCACAACCCTTTGCTGCCGGCTGTGGCCGAGCCGCTGGTCGAAGAGCCGGAAAGCCCAGGCGAAGAGCTGCTGGAAGTCTTCCTCGAAGAAAGCTCGGACATCGTCGAGAGTGCCGCCGCAGCCCTGGCGCGCTGGCAGGCCGACCCGCGCAACAGCGTCGAGGTGGACAACCTGATGCGCGACCTGCACACCCTCAAGGGTGTGGCACGCATGGTCGAAATTGCGCCGATCGGCGATCTGGCCCACGAACTGGAGTTCCTCTACGAGCTGCTGGCCGCAGGCCGTATGCCGCCGAGCGCGCCACTGTTCGCCTTGCTGCAGAACTGCCATGACCGGCTGGCGCACATGCTCGATGCCGTGCGCCTGGGGCAGCCGTTGCATGCCGCCACTGCGCTGATCGACTACATCCGCAACTTCAGCTTCTCGGCCCTGGCCGACAGCGCCGCTGGCCAGGGGCCGGTCGAGGCCGCGATCAGTGAGGCGCCGGCGGCGGCGCCGGAGCGGGCGCCGGGCGACATGGTCAAGGTCGATGCCGAGTTGCTCGACGAACTGGGCAACCTGGCCGGTGAGCACTCGATCATCCGTGGGCGCATCGAGCAGCAGGTCAACGATGCGCAGTTCACCCTCAACGAGATGGAAACCACCCTCGAGCGCATGCGCGACCAGTTGCTGCGCCTGGATATCGAGACCCAAGGGCGGATGTCCAGCCGGCAGCAGTTCGAAGGCGATGCCTATGACGACTTCGACCCGCTGGAAATGGACCGCCACTCGCAACTGCAGCAGCTGTCGCGGGCCCTGTTCGAGTCTGCCTCGGACTTGCTCGACCTCAAGGAAACCCTGGCACAGCGCGCCCAGGAGGCCTACAGCCTGCTGCAGCAGCAGGCGCGGGTGAACAGCCAGTTGCAGGAAGGCCTGACCGCGACCCTGATGGTGCCCTTCGAGCGCCTGGTGCCACGCTTGCAGCGCGTGGTACGGCAGGTGGCCAGCGAATTGGGCAAGCAGGTGGAGCTGGTGGTGGGCAATGCCGAGGGCGAACTGGACCGCAGCGTGCTCGAACGTATGGTGGCGCCGCTGGAGCACATGCTGCGCAACGCCGTCGACCATGGCCTGGAAAGCCGCGAAATGCGCCTGGCCGCCGGCAAGCCGGAGCAGGGCACCATTCACCTGAATCTGCTGCACGAAGGCGCGGACATCGTTATCGAAATGACCGACGACGGTGCCGGCGTGCCACTGGAAGCGGTGCGCCGCAAGGCCATCAAGCGCGGCCTGCTGGACCCGCAGGCGCAGTTGAGCGATCACGAGATCCTCCAGTTCATCCTGCGCCCGGGCTTTTCCACTGCCGAGAAGATCACCCAGATTTCCGGGCGTGGCCTGGGCATGGACGTGGTACACGAAGAGGTCAAGCAACTGGGTGGCTCGATGAGTATCGAGTCGGCCCAGGGCAAGGGCGCGCGCTTCCTGATCCGCCTGCCGTTCACCGTGTCGGTCAACCGTGCGCTGATGGTGCACCTGGGCGAAGAGCAGTACGCCATTCCGCTGAACACCATCGAGGGCATAGTTCGCGTGCCGCCGGCCGAACTGGCGGCGTGCTACCAGCTGGACGCCCCGCGTTATGTGTACGCCGGCCACGAATACGAGCTGCGCTACCTGGGTGAGCTGCTGCAGGGCATGCCGCGCCCGGCATTGCTCGGGCAGAGCGTGCCGCTGCCGGTGCTGCTGGTGCATTCCCAGGAGCAGTCGTTCGCCATCCAGGCCGACAGCCTGTCGCCCAGCCGCGAGATCGTGGTGAAGAGCCTGGGGCCGCAGTTTGCCGCGGTTGCCGGGTTATCGGGGGCGACGCTGCTGGGCGATGGCCGGGTGGTACTGATTCTCGACCTGCTGGGCCAGTTGCGTGGCCAGCAGCGGCGCCTGGCGCGCCTGCCGGGCGGCGGTGCGGCCCGGCGCCAGGTGTTCGGCCCGGCGCCACGGCGGGCGTTGCTGGTAATGGTGGTGGACGATTCGGTGACCGTGCGCAAGGTCACCAGCCGCCTGCTGGAGCGCCACGGCATGAGTGTGCTGACGGCCAAGGACGGGGTCGATGCCATGGCACTGCTGGAAGAACACCGCCCCGATGTGTTGCTGCTGGACATCGAGATGCCGCGCATGGACGGCTTCGAGGTGGCCACACGCATCCGCCGTGACGAGCGCTTGAAAGACTTGCCGATCATCATGATCACCTCGCGCACCGGGCAGAAGCACCGCGACCGTGCCATGGCCATCGGCGTCAACGAATACCTGGGCAAGCCGTACCAGGAGTCGGTCCTGTTGCAGAGCATTGCCCACTGGAGCCAGACCCATGCTTGAACTGATCGCCGGCCAGCGCAGCAGCCTGACCGGGCTTTTGCTGCCGTTGGGCGACCGTACCCTGGTGTTGCCCAACGTGGCGGTGGCCGAACTGAGTGGCCAGCGCAACCTGGTGTGCCAACGCGGCGAGCCGGCCTGGCACCTGGGCTGGATCGACTGGCGCCAGCAGCGCCTGCCGCTGATCGGCTTCGAAGCCGCGTGCGGTGGCGAGACCCCCTGCGGCGAGCGGGCCCGCGTGGTGGTGCTCAATGCCCTGGGTGATACCGGCCTGCGCTACCTGGCGTTGTTGCTGCAGGACATACCGCGCTCGTGCAAGCTCGACAGCCAGCTGAACTACGTGGACGTGGCGCTGGGCCGCCTGGAGCTGGCGGCGGTGCAGGTGGGTGAGCAGGTGGCACGGGTGCCGGACCTGGTCGGGCTGGAACGGCTGGTGCGTGACGCGGAACTGCAACCTGAGCTTGGGTAGGATGCAACGCACAGGGCCCTTTCGCGGGCGCGCCCGCTCCCACAGGAAAAACATACACTTCAAGGCAAGTAGATAACCTGTGGGAGCGGGCATGCCCGCGAAGAGGCCATCAGCATCACATCAGGAACCCAGCCCACCTCAGGAGGTCTGTGTTTGCATGTACTACGGTGAACGCTTCAACGCCTGGACCCACCTGGTCGGTGCCGTCCTGGCCTGTATCGGTGCCATCTGGCTGATCGTGGTCGCGGGCCTGCAGGGCGACCCTTGGAAGATCGTCAGTTTCTCCATCTACGGCGGCACCTTGCTGTTGCTGTACAGCATTTCTACCCTGTACCACAGCACTCGCGGGCGGGCGAAGGTGATCATGCGCAAGCTCGATCACCTGTCGATCTACCTGCTGATCGCCGGCAGCTACACGCCGTTCTGCCTGGTCAGCCTGCGCGGACCCTGGGGCTGGAGCCTGTTCGGGGTGGTCTGGGGGCTGGCGGTGATCGGCATGCTGCAGGAGATCAAGCCGCGCTCCGAGGCGCGCATCCTGTCGATCATCATCTATGCGGTGATGGGCTGGATCGTGCTGGTGGCGGTCAAGCCATTGCTGCACTCGCTCGGCAGCGCAGGCTTTGCCTGGCTGGCCGCCGGCGGGGTGTTCTACACCGTCGGCATCATCTTCTTCGCCTTCGACAGCCGCTTCCGCCACTGGCATGGTATCTGGCACCTGTTCGTGATCGCCGGCAGCCTCATGCACTTCGTGGCGGTGTCGTTCTACGTGCGCTAGTTAAAAGTCGCCCCATAGTTGCTGTGCCACCGACAGTGCCACCACCGGTGCGGTTTCGGTGCGCAGCACGCGTGGGCCCAGGCGTGCTGCGTGGAAACCGGCAGCCTTGGCCTGGTCGACCTCCGCCTCGCTCAGGCCGCCTTCGGGGCCGATCAGGAAGGCCAGCGTGGCCGGCTTGGCATGGCTGGTGAGCGGTTCGGCCACCGGGTGCAGGACCAGTTTCAGGTCGGCCTTGGCACTGTTCAGCCACTCGGCCAGGGTCACTGGCGGGTGGATGACCGGCAAGGTCGAGCGGCCGCATTGTTCGCAGGCGCTGATGGCCACTTGGCGCCAGTGGGCCAGGCGCTTGTCGGCGCGCTCGTCCTTCAGCCGCACTTCGCAGCGTTCGCTGACGATCGGGGTGATTTCGTTGGCGCCCAGTTCGGTGGCTTTCTGGATCGCCCAGTCCATGCGCTCGCCACGGGACAGGCCTTGGCCGAGGTGCACGTGCAGTGGTGAATCGGCTTGGCCGGCGAGGGCCTGGTCGAGGCTGACGCGCACGGTTTTCTTGCCCACTTCGAGCAACTGGCCGCGGTATTCCTGGCCACTGCCGTCGAACAGCTGCACGGCGTCGCCGGGGGCCATGCGCAGTACGCGGCCGATGTAGTGGGCCTGGGCTTCGGGCAGGTCATGCTCGCCAAGGCTCAGGGGGGCGTCGATGAAAAAGCGGGACAGTCTCATGGGTTTGCTCGGTAGAAGAGAGACGCAGACCCCCTGTGGGAGCGGGCGTGCCCGCGAAGCAGGCACCGCGGTGCATGGCAAGGGCTTCGCCCTTGTTCGCGGGCATGCCCGCTCCCACAGGGAACATGGTATGGCTAACTGTCCGGGCTTAGCCCGGGTCGCGGAAGTCGGGGTGGAAGTTGGCCGGTACGGCCACGCTGACGCTATCGCGGGTGGCAATGTCGATGCCTTCGCTGGCCACTTCTGCCAGGAAGTCGATCTGCTCTGGCGTAATCACATACGGCGGCAGGAAGTACACCACGCTGCCCAGCGGGCGCAGCAGGGCGCCACGCGTCAGGGCATGCTCGAACACTTTCAGGCCACGACGCTCTTGCCACGGGTAGGCAACCTTGCCGGCCTTGTCCTGGACCATTTCGATGGCCAGGGCCATGCCGGTCTGGCGAATCTCGGCCACATGCGCGTGGTCGGCCAGGTGCGCGGTGGCGCTGGCCATGCGGGTGGCCAGGGCCTTGTTGGCCTCGATCACGTTGTCCTGCTCGAAGATGTCCAGGGTCGCCAGCGCCGCGGCGCAGGCCAGCGGGTTGCCGGTGTAGCTGTGCGAGTGGAGGAACGCGCGCAGGGTCGGGTAGTCGTCGTAGAACGCCTGGTACACCTTGTCGGTGGTCAGGCAGGCGGCCAGCGGCAAGTAACCGCCGGTCAGGGCCTTGGACAGGCACAGGAAGTCCGGGCGAATGCCGGCCTGTTCACAGGCGAACATGGTGCCGGTGCGGCCGAAGCCCACGGCGATTTCGTCGTGGATCAGGTGCACGTCGTAGCGGTCGCAGGCCTCGCGCAGCAGCTTGAGGTACACCGGGTGGTACATGCGCATGCCGCCGGCACCCTGGATCATCGGTTCGACGATCACCGCGCTGATCGAGGCGTGGTGCTCGGCCAGGGTCTGTTCCATGGCCTGGAACATGGTGCGCGAGTGCTCTTCCCAGCTCGTGCCCTCGGGGCGCAGGTAGCAGTCGGGGCTGGGCACCTTGAGGGTGTCGAGCAGCAGCGCCTTGTAGGTTTCGGTAAACAGCGGCACATCACCGACCGACATGGCGGCGATGGTTTCGCCGTGGTAGCTGTTGGTCAGGGTGACGAAGCGCTTCTTGCCCGGTTTGCCGACGTTCTGCCAGTAGTGGAAGCTCATCTTCAGCGCGACTTCGATGCACGACGAACCGTTGTCGGCATAGAACACCCGGTCGAGGCCGGCGGGGGTCATGGCTACAAGGCGCTCGGACAGCTCGATCACCGGCTGGTGGCTGAAACCGGCCAGGATCACGTGCTCCAGCTGGTCGACCTGGTCCTTGATGCGCTGGTTGATACGCGGGTTGGCGTGGCCAAACACGTTGACCCACCAGCTGCTCACCGCATCCAGGTAGCGCTTGCCTTCGAAGTCTTCCAGCCACACGCCTTCGCCGCGCCTGATCGGGATCAGCGGCAGCTGCTCGTGGTCTTTCATCTGGGTGCAGGGGTGCCACAGGACCTTGAGGTCGCGTTGCATCCACTGATCATTGAGGCCCATGGGCACTTCTCCTGGCTTTGCGGCTTGGTTCGACCGCGTAAGCCTAAGCAATGCCGCAGGGCAGGACAACCGCCGCTTTTCATCGGCTTGCCAGCTGAGCTTGCCACCGCGTGGAATCGCTGCAGGCAAAAATGTCAGTGGCGAAAAGGACTTGATGTCACTGCGCTGGCAGGGTCGGCGGACCTGACGTATTCTTAACGCATCTCTCCCGGGGCATTCCTGCCTCTCCCCGTTTCTGTAACCCCCTGACTCGGAGTTCGCCGACATGGCTGCTGCTTGGGTGCGCCTGTGCGCGTTGGTATTGATTGGTGTGTCCAGCGGCGCCGCGCTGGCAAAGGACAAGACACCTTCGGCGATCGTCGTGGGTGGCGGCCTGGCGGGCCTGACGGCCGCCTACGAGCTGCAGAATAAAGGCTGGCAGGTGACGCTGCTGGAAGCCAAGGCGGGCATGGGCGGGCGCTCGGGCCTGGCCACCAGCGAGTGGATCGGCAACGCCAAGGCGCAGCCGGTGCTCAACCAGTACCTCGACCGTTTCAAACTTGAAACACTGCCGGCACCGGAGTTTGTGCGTACTCCCGGTTACCTGATCGACGGCGAGTATTTCAGCGCCACCGACCTGGCCACCAAGCAGCCGGCTACTGCCGATGCGCTCAAACGTTACGAGAAAACCCTCGATGACCTGGCCCGTTCGATCGACGACCCGCTGAACCCGCAAGCCAACAGCACGCTGTTCGCCCTCGACCAGATCAACGTCTCTACCTGGCTGGACAAGCTGCAACTGCCGACCACCGCCCGTCAGCTGGTCAACCAGCAGATCCGTACCCGCTACGATGAGCCATCGCGCCTGTCGCTGCTGTATTTTGCCCAGCAGAACCGCGTGTATCGTGGCGTCAGCGACCGTGACCTGCGTGCCGCGCGCCTGCCCGGCGGCAGCCCGGTGCTGGCCCAGGCCTTCGTCAAGCAACTGAAGACCATCAAGACCAGTTCGCCTGTGACCTCCATCGTTCAGGACAAGGATGGTGTCACGGTCAAGGTCGGCAGCGTCGGCTACCAGGCGGATTACCTGGTCATGGCCGTGCCCCTGCGCGCCTTGGCCAAGATCCAGATGACCCCGGGCCTGGACAGCCAGCACCTGGCGGCGTTGAAGGGCACCAACTATGGCTGGCGCGACCAGCTGATGCTTAAGTTCAAGAAGCCGGTGTGGGAAAGCCGCGCGCGCATGTCGGGCGAAATCTTCAGTAACGCAGGCTTGGGCATGTTGTGGATCGAACCCGCGCTCAAGGGTGGCGCCAACGTGGTGATCAACCTGTCGGGCGACAACGCCCGTCTGCTGCAGGCGTTCGGCGACAAGCAGATGGTCGATCAGGTGCTGATCCGCCTGCATGCGTTCTACCCACAGGCCCGTGGCTCGTTCACCGGCTACGAGGTCAAGCGCTACAGCACCGACGCCGGTACCGGCGGCGCCTACCTGGCCTATGGCCCGGGCCAGATCAGCAAGTACTGGCGCCTGTGGGAGCGCCCGGTGCAGCGCATCACCTTTGCCGGTGAGCATACCGACGCCCTCTACCCAGGCACCCTGGAAGGCGCCCTGCGCAGTGGCCAGCGCGCGGCCAGCCAGGTGCAGGACCTGCTGGCCGGCAAGTCGTTCGACCCGGCCAAGGCGGCACCGGTGGCGGCGGCAGCAGCTGCAGGCGCCGTGGCGGCCAAGGAGAGCAAGGGCGGGTTCTTCTCCAACATGTTCGGTGGTTCTTCCGACAAGGGCGACAAGGCTGACAAGGCCCCGGTCAAGGCCGAGCCGAAGCCGGTCGATGAGGCCAAGCAGGACAAGCCGGGCTTCTTCAAGCGCCTGTTTGGCGGGTCGGACAAGCCTGAGGTGAAGGCCGAGCCGATTGCCAAGGCCGAGGAAGTGGCGCCGGCACCTGCGCCAGCGCCGCAAGCCGCACCGGCCCCGGTTGCGCCAGCGCCTGTGGTCAAGGAAGCGGCGGCCAAGCCTGCTGCTACCA
This sequence comes from Pseudomonas sp. UBA6753, assembly GCF_002453565.1. NCBI lineage: Bacteria > Pseudomonadati > Pseudomonadota > Gammaproteobacteria > Pseudomonadales > Pseudomonadaceae > Pseudomonas > Pseudomonas sp. UBA6753. The sequence continues at coordinate 168,712 of NZ_DKHD01000006.1, forward strand.
AGGCTGCACCTGCCAAGCGTGCACCGAAGCACAAGCCAGCCCAGACCAAAAAGGCGACTGCCAAGTCCGAACCGGCCAAGAAAGCTGTGGCCAATACCCAGGCCAAGGCTGGTTGATTTGTTGACTTTGCTGGCCCTATCGCCGGCAAGCCAGCTCCCACAGGATCATCATAGGTTCGAAGGCCTGTGCAATACCTGTGGGAGCTGGCTTGCCGGCGATAGGGCCGGCACTGGCAACCGCTGATTACCCAACTATCGTTAATGTTTCCTTAATGGGAAGCTTACAGAATACATATCGGATTTCTCGATAATCCAAAGCAATTTTTTACGCTTTTATTCGATGCATTACGCGTTAGTCTGTGCACAGCTTTCACGGGGAAACACGTCAACATGCAACTGCGCAATTCATCTTCTCGCTACGGCGTGGTCAGCATCGTCCTGCACTGGGGCGTGGCTCTGGCAGTCTTCGGCCTGTTCGGCCTGGGCCTGTGGATGGTCGGCCTCGACTACTATAGCCCTTGGCGCAAGGCCGGCCCGGACCTGCACAAGAGCATCGGCCTGGTGCTGCTGGCGGTGATGCTGCTGCGGGTGGTCTGGCGCTTCATCAGCCCGCCACCACCGGCACCGGCCAACCACGGCGCACTTACCCGCCTGGCAGCCAAGTTGGGCCACCTGGCCCTGTACCTGGGGCTGTTCGCGGTAATGATTGCCGGTTACCTGATTTCTACCGCCGACGGTGTCGGCATTCCGGTGTTCGGCCTGTTCGAAGTGCCGGCACTGGTCAGCGACCTGCCCGACCAGGCAGACCTGGCTGGCGTGATTCATCTTTGGCTGGCCTGGGGCTTGGTGATTTTTGCCGTGCTGCATGGCTTGGCAGCGCTCAAGCACCATTTCATCGACCGTGACGCGACCCTGACCCGCATGCTGGGCCGCAAAGCTTGACTCTCAACCTCAATTGCATAGGAAGGAAGTAAGGATGTTGAAAAAGACTTTTGCCGCTCTGGCGCTCGGTACCGCTCTGCTCTCCGCCGGCCAGGCCACGGCTGCCGAGTACAAGATCGACAAGGAAGGCCAGCACGCGTTCGTTGACTGGAAGATCAGCCACCTGGGCTACAGCTTCATTCACGGTACCTTCAAGGACTTCGACGGCAACTTCACCTGGGACAGCGCCAAGCCTGAAGCCAGCAAGATCAACGTCGACCTGAAAACCGCCAGCCTGTGGTCGAACCACGCCGAGCGTGACAAGCACATTTCCAGCGCCGACTTCCTCGATGTGAAGAAGTACCCGGAAGCCAAGTTCGTCTCCACCAGCGTCAAGTCGACTGGCGACAAGACTGCTGACGTGACTGGCAACCTGACCATGCACGGTGTGACCAAGCCGGTCACCTTCAAGGCCACCTTCAACGGTGAAGGCAAGGACCCATGGGGCGGCGAGCGCGCTGGTTTCAACGCCACCACCACGCTGAACCTGAACGACTTCGGCATCAAGGGCCCGGGCGCTACCTCGCAGACCCTGGACCTGGATATCAGTGTTGAAGGCGTGAAGCAGAAGTAATTTGCTTTAGCTGAAGTACCGAGGGGGCTGCTTCGCAGCCCTTTCGCGACACAAGGCCGCTCCCACAGGTATTGCGCTGCAAGTGAAATCTGCGCAATACCTGTGGGAGCGGCCTTGTGTCGCGAAAGGGCCGCAAAGCGGCCCCCTCATACTTTTTGTCAGCCCTTGCGGGTCAGCAGCGCCGGGCGCTCACCGCGAGGGCGGCTCGGCAGGTCATCCAGTTGCTCTGGCGTCGGATAACGGTCGAGCTTGGATTCCTTGCGGATGATCACTGGCTGTTTTTCCGGCTGGCGCGGGTTGCGCACGGCCGGTTCCTGCCGGGCAGCATCGTCACGGGCCGGGCGCCCACGGCCACCACCATCACGACGGGCGCCGCCACCATTGTTGGCGCGGGCCGGACGTTTCTCGCCGCCACCGCTGCTGCGCGGCTGGCCGCTATTGCGACCCTGGCCACCGGCGTTGCTGCGCTGGCCATTACCCTGGCCCTGACCTTGGCCGGCACTGCCACCCGGGCGGCGATTGCGGCCCTGGTTCTTGCCCTGGTACGGGCTGACATAGTCGGCACGGTTGCCGAAGTTGTCGATATCGTCGTCCAGGAACTCTTCCGGATCACGGTCGACAGGCACTTTCGGCGCGCTGCTGTTGCTGGCCTGCTGTTGCTGCTGGCGCGGCTTCTTGTCACGCGGCTTGCGTTGCTGCTGTTGCTTGTCGCCGCTCTTTTCCTTGTCGGCCGGCTTGTCAGCAGCCTGTTGCTTGGCCTTGCCTTTATCCTTGCCCTTGTCCTTGCGGCCGCCGTTGGCGTCTTTGCCGCCTTCGCCGCGGGCCTGCTGGTTGCGGCCACCACGGCCGTTGTTCTGCTGGCGTTCGCGTACTTCAGGCTTCTCGGCCTCTACCTGGCTGGCGTCGAAGCCCATCAGGTCGCCGTCCGGGATCTTCTGCCTGGTCACCCGCTCGATGCTCTTGAGCAGCTTCTCTTCATCCGGCGCGACCATGGAAATGGCCTCGCCCGAACGCCCGGCACGGCCGGTACGGCCGATACGGTGGACGTAGTCTTCCTCGACGTTCGGCAACTCGAAGTTGACCACGTGCGGCAACTGGTCGATGTCCAGGCCACGGGCGGCGATGTCGGTGGCGACCAGCACGCGCACGCTGTTGGCCTTGAAGTCGGCCAGAGCCTTGGTGCGGGCGTTCTGGCTCTTGTTGCCGTGGATCGCAGCGGCGGTCAGGCCGTGCTTTTCCAGGTACTCGGCCAGGCGGTTGGCGCCGTGCTTGGTGCGGGTGAACACCAGTACCTGTTCCCAGGCACCCTGGGTGATCAGGTGCGCCAGCAGCGCGCGCTTGTGGCTGGCGGGCAGGCGGTAGACGCGCTGCTCGATACGCTCGACGGTAGTGTTCGGCGGGGTGACCTCGATACGCTCCGGGTTGTGCAGGAGCTTGTCGGCGAGGTCGGTGATGTCCTTGGAGAAGGTGGCCGAGAACAACAGGTTCTGGCGCTTGGCCGGCAGACGGGCGAGGACCTTCTTGACGTCATGGATGAAGCCCATGTCGAGCATGCGGTCGGCTTCGTCCAGCACCAGGATTTCCACGTGGGCCAGGTCAACCTTGCCTTGGCCGGCCAGGTCGAGCAGGCGGCCCGGGCAGGCGACCAGCACGTCCACACCCTTGGCAATGGCCTGGATCTGCGGGTTCATGCCGACGCCGCCGAAAATGCAGGCGCTGACCAGTGGCAGGTCACGGGCATAGACCTTGAAGCTGTCATGCACCTGGGCTGCCAGTTCGCGGGTCGGGGTCAGGACCAGCACGCGAGGTTGGCGCGGGCCATGGCGCTGCGACTTGTCGGGGTGGCCGGCCGGGAACAGGCGCTCGAGGATCGGCAGGGCGAAGCCGCCGGTTTTACCAGTACCTGTCTGTGCGGCGACCATCAGGTCGCGGCCTTGCAACACGGCGGGAATCGCCCGCTGTTGCACGGGGGTCGGCTGGGTGTAGCCCGCAGCCTCGATAGCGCGGACAAGAGCCTCGGAGAGACCGAGGGAAGCAAAGGACATGGGCAATCCTGTTCTCGTGTGGGCTGGGCCCGTTTGGGATGTTCTGCCTGGCGCGACGGGCATCGGTGGGATGCGATCGCGTCCGGTCCAGCTGGGCTTTCACTGCACATCCGGTTAGCGGAGGGTGGACGCGAAGGCGCGTCGATGCCGATCGGGATGCCTGTTGCGAGGCCGAGCGTCCGGGCGTGAGCCGGGCGGGAAGGCCCGAGTATAACAGAGCTATCGTGCTGTGCTGCTTTCCTGCTGCTCAACGGCGTTGAGAATGTTTCCGATGTCGCCTGTGTAGCGGTTGCTGATCGCTGCATAGGCCGGTTCCTGCTTGAAGCGCCGCAGTTCCACGGCGAAGGCCTGGGCCAATGCCTCCCGCCCCGGCTTGCGCGCCAGCCCCAGGTACTGCGCCTGGCGGCTTATCACCAGCGGCAGCTCCTCGACCTGCTGTTGCAGGCCCAGATGCCGCAGCAGGTAGTGTCCGACCCTGCGGTCGGTGATTGCCAGGTCGATGCGGCCCAGCATCAGTTTGCCGAAGTTGGCTTCATGGGTAGGCGCTGCTTCGCGCCTGAAATGTACGGCCTCGTTGAACGCGGCACCATAGGCGTAGCCGGGTGAGGTGCCGACGGTGAGGCCGGCAAGGTCATCCAGCGCCTTGACGGCATGGCGACGTGCGCGGGCCTGGAACAGGACGAACTCGACCTCCGACATGGGCTCGGGGGCGTACACCAGGTAGGGCTGGCGCGACTCGGTCTGGAAGATGTCCATGATGCCGTCGGCCGAGCCCTGCTCGATCATTGCCAGGCAGCGCTTCCATGGCAGGAACTCCCACTCCACCTCGACGCCAAGGCGTTCGAACACCAGGGTGGTGACTTCGTAGTCGATGCCGCGCGGCTGGCCGTCGTGCTGGTACGCATAGGGTGCCCAGTCGTCGGTCACCAGGCGCAGGCGCTCGCCCAGGGCCAGCGGGCTCAGGCAGGCGAGCAACAGGATCCAGAACAGACGGGCGACGTGTGGCATGGCCGGAGATTACGCGCTCGGCCGTTGCATGGCCAGAGCCCGAGATTGAACGTGGCAATTGCCATGATCGAATACTGAAAGGCATGCGCGGCCCCTGTGGGGGGGGGGGGGNNCTCCCACACGGTACGCGGACCGCTTGCGCACTGAGTTCTCTGCGCGACAGCGCAGCCCAAAGGGCTGGGCAATCTCCCACAGGAATTGCACAAGGCAGTGGTTTTGCGGGTACCTCAGCCTTGGGAGGTGCGCAGCAGATGCGCCTCGATATCCTTGCGCCGCTCGCCCAGCGACAGGCGCAACCCCGGGTGACGCAGGCACTGGCGCAGTTGCTCGGGCTCCACCTGGCCATGGCGGGCGTTGAGGTTTTCCAGGGCCTTGTCCCACCAGGCCGGCGCGCAGGCGCGGTCGAACTCATTGGGGTAGGGGTAGCAGCCATAAAGCAGCTCGCGGGCGAACTGGCGCTCGTGGCTGGGCAGGGTCATGCTCAGCGCCTTGTAACCCAGGCGTTGCAGGGTCGGCGGCCGTGGCAGCTGGTCATTGACCAGGGACACGTCGGCCAGCGCCGCGTGGCTCAGCGGGTCATCGCCGTGCTTGCGCAGCCAGGCCTGGATCTTGGCGCGGAACTGCGCCTTGCGGCTCCAGTAGTGGTGGATGACATCTGTGCATTCGGCCAGTTCCAGCGTGCGGTAGGCCGCCACTGCCAGGCAGAACTCCTCGAGGGTATAGGCCTCGCGAGCCAGGGGGTGGAACTCGTCCATCATGGCGATGGAGCGGTCCAGGGTGCCGGCGTCTTCTGCGGTGAGGCCGATGACCCCGGAGTTGACCAGTGGCATCTGGCAATCGGCCAGGCCCCTGGACTCGAGTATGGCCAGCAGGTTCTTGTACAGCAGACACTTCTGGTTGCTGCCGTAGCGCGCGCCGATGGCATTGCACAGCAGGCGGCCTGGGGCCACCCGGGCGAACAGCTCCAGCGGCGACTTGCGGAAGAAGGTGTCGGTGTCGATCAGCACTGCCAGCGGATGTTGCTGCAGCACCTGGCGCAACAGCACATGCTTGCTGCGAAAGTGATAACCGTGAGGCGCGTTCCATGCCTGGCGTGTGGCTTCGTCCAGCAGGTGTACGGTGACCGGCAGACCGGCATAGGGCTGTGGGTTGTCGGTGTAAACCTGAATGTCCATGGCTTCGCCCGTGCCTAGATGGGCGAGGGCGCTGATGATGCTGAAGCAAGCTTCCTGATGGTAGGTTGCCGGGCCAAAAGCCAGGTAGACGAGCTGTGGACGCGATGGCTGGAGGGGCTGCATGGCAGGCAAGACCTGTGTAACCGGAAAATGAATAAGGCTTTAGTCTATGACCAAAGCCTTAATCAAATCTTAAACAGATTTTGCAAAAAATTTCAGCGCGGCAGCTTCAGATTGTTCCAGATCGCCAGGCTCGGCTCGGCCTGGTTCAAGGTGTAGAAGTGCAGGCCCGGTGCGCCGCCTTGCAGCAGCTGTTCGCACATGCGGGTGATCACTTCTTCGCCGAATGCCTGGATGCTGGCGGTGTCGTCGGCATAGGCTTCCAGCTGCTTGCGGATCCAGCGCGGGATCTCGGCGCCACAGGCGTCGGAGAAGCGCGCCAGCTTGCTGTAGTTGGTGATCGGCATGATGCCGGGTACCACCGGGATGTCCACGCCCAGCTTCTGCGCGCGCTCGACGAAGTAGAAGTAGCTGTCGGCGTTGAAGAAGTACTGGGTAATGGCGCTGTCGGCACCGGCCTTGACCTTGTGCACGAAGTTGGCCAGGTCAGCCTCGAAGTTGCGGGCCTGGGGGTGCATCTCCGGGTAGGCGGCCACTTCCAGGTGGAAGTGATCGGCAGTTTCCTGGCGAATGAATTCGACCAGGTCGCTGGCGTAGCGCAGTTCGCCACTGGCCATGCCCATGCCCGATGGCAGGTCGCCACGCAGGGCGACGATGCGCTTGATGCCTGCAGCCTTGTATTCGGCCAGCAGGGCGCGCAGTTCGGCCTTGGTGTCGCCTACGCACGACAGGTGCGGTGCGGCAGGTACCTTCACTTCGCTTTCCAGCTGCAGCACGGTGTTCAGCGTGCGGTCGCGGGTCGAGCCACCGGCACCGTAGGTGCAGGAGAAGAAGTCCGGGTTGTAGGCGGCCAGCTGGCGGGCGACGCCCATCAGCTTTTCGTGACCGGCATCGGTCTTGGTCGGGAAGAACTCGAAACTGTAACGGCGTTCCTGGGACATCAGGCGTTCCTCTGGCAGCAAGCTTCAAGCGGCAGGCTGCAAGTAAAAGCCAGATCGGTTATGGCCGGCCTGGCTTGGGCATCGTTCAAGATCCTTTATGCTTGAGCTGCAAGCGGCAACGGCATGGTCTGCCTTTGATTGCCGCTTGGAGCTTCAAGCTGCCGCTTAGTAGCGGTAGGCGTGCGGCTTGAACGGGCCTTCGACGGTGACACCGATGTAGTCGGCCTGCTGCTTGGTCAGCTGAGTGACCACGCCGCCGAAGCCGCGGACCATTTCCAGGGCCACTTCTTCGTCGAGCTTCTTCGGCAGTACTTCAACGGTCAGGCGCTCGGCTTTCTTTTCGGCCGACAGGTCGGCGAACTTCTGCTCGAACAGGAAGATCTGCGCCAGTACCTGGTTGGCGAACGAACCGTCCATGATGCGGCTTGGGTGGCCAGTGGCGTTACCCAGGTTTACCAGGCGGCCTTCGGCCAGCAGGATCAGGTAGTCATCGTTCTGCGGGTCGAAGCTGCCAGCGCCGGTGCGGTGGATCTTGTGCACCTGCGGCTTGACCTCTTCCCAGGCCCAGTTCTTGCGCATGAAGGCGGTGTCGATCTCGTTGTCGAAGTGGCCGATGTTGCACACCACGGCACGCTTCTTCAGCGCCTTGAGCATGTTGGCGTCGCAGACGTTGACGTTACCGGTGGTGGTCACGATCAGGTCGATCTTGCCCAGCAGGGCCTTGTCGATGCTGGCTTCGGTGCCGTTGTTGATACCGTCGATGAACGGCGAAACCACTTCGAAACCGTCCATGCAGGCCTGCATGGCGCAGATCGGGTCTACTTCGGTGACCTTGACGATCATGCCTTCCTGACGCAGGGACTGGGCCGAGCCCTTGCCCACGTCACCGTAGCCGATCACCAGGGCCTGCTTGCCCGACAGCAGGTGGTCGGTACCACGCTTGATGGCGTCGTTCAGGCTGTGACGGCAGCCGTACTTGTTGTCGTTCTTGCTCTTGGTAACCGAGTCGTTGACGTTGATCGCCGGGACTTTCAGCTCGCCCTTGGCCAGCATGTCCAGCAGGCGGTGCACGCCGGTGGTGGTCTCTTCGGTCACGCCGTGCACGCGCTCCAGCACTTGCGGGTACTTCTTGTGCAGCAGCTCGGTCAGGTCGCCACCGTCGTCGAGGACCATGTTGGCGTCCCATGGCTGGCCATCCTTGAGGATGGTCTGCTCCAGGCACCACTCGTACTCTTGCTCGGTTTCACCTTTCCAGGCGAACACCGGGATACCGGCGGCGGCGATGGACGCGGCGGCCTGGTCCTGGGTGGAGAAGATGTTGCAGGACGACCAGCGCACTTCGGCACCCAGGGCAACCAGGGTTTCGATCAGCACGGCGGTCTGGATGGTCATGTGGATGCAGCCCAGGATCTTCGCACCCTTGAGCGGTTGCTCGGCCAGGTACTTGCGACGCAGGCCCATCAGTGCAGGCATTTCCGATTCGGCGATGATGGTTTCGCGACGACCCCAGGCGGCCAGGGAGATGTCGGCGACTTTGTAATCGGTAAAACCAGCAGGCATGTTTGCAGCGCTCATGAGAGCCTCCATTCGTAGTGTGCGAATGGGCGCCGTTGTGCGTTAAGCGCCCGCGAGAGCGAGCAACGCCCCATCCGAGCCTGACAGGCCTAGCCTGCTGCAGCGCCCCTCGGACGGGTGGCGGGCATGGCGCCGCTGTGGGCGGCCATGTGAAGCGGCGGAGATTATAGCCGCGCCCGCCGGCTTGCCCAAGGTTTTCTGTCGATTAATCGCGACGATAGTCGATGTTCAATGGAGCGACAGCGGCCGCTCTGCCATCATTGCTACACGTTAGCCAAGCAGGTCAGGAGTACAGATGAACTTTCATACCCGCAAGTGGGTTAAACCCGAAGACCTCAACCCAAACGGCACTTTGTTCGGTGGCAGCCTGTTGCGCTGGATCGACGAAGAGGCGGCGATCTATGCCATCGTCCAGCTGGGCAACCAGCGCGTGGTGACCAAGTACATATCGGAAATCAACTTCGTCAGTGCCTCGCGCCAGGGCGACATCATCGAGCTGGGCATCACCGCCACCGAGTTCGGCCGCACCTCGATCACACTCAAGTGCGAAGTGCGCAACAAGATCACCCGCAAGGCCATCCTCACAGTCGACAAGATGGTCTTCGTCAACCTTGGCGAGGATGGGTTGCCGGCGGCGCATGGGCGGACCGAGATCAAGTACATCCAGGACCAGTTCCCGGATTCGGCAGTGGAGTGAGCATTCTGGGGCCGCAAAGCGGCCCCAGGATCTCAAGGCTGAGCGCTCACCTTGCGCACCACTCGCCCAATGCTCAACCCCTGCACCAGGATCGACGACAGCACCACGATGTAGGTGATCGACAGCAGCAGGTCACGTTCCTCGCCCAGTGGCAGCGACAGTGCCAGGGCAACCGACACCCCACCGCGCAGGCCACCCCAGGTCAGCACCCGTACCGTGCCCTTGGGCACCGGGCGCCAGCGGCGCAGCAGCACGATCGCCGGGGCCACGGTCAGCAGCCGCGACAGCAGCACCGCCAGCGCCAGCACGCTGCCGGCCGCCAGGTGCATCCAGTTGAATGGCAGCAGCAACAGTTCCAGGCCGATCAACGCGAACAGCAGTGCGTTGAGCATGTCGTCGATCAGTTCCCAGAAGCCGTCCATGTAGCGACGGGTCATGTCGTTCATTGCCAGGTTGCGCCCCAGGTTGCCGATGATCAGCCCGGCCACCACCATGGCGATCGGCGCCGAAACGTGCAGCTCGTAGCACATCGCCGAGCCGCCAATGACCAGCGCCAGGGTCAGCATCACTTCCACCTGATATTGCTCGACGCTCTTGATCATGCGGTAGGTGGCGTAGCCGATCAGGCCGCCAAACACCACGCCGCCGATGGCCTCGCGGGCGAACAGGATCGCGGTGTCGGTCATGCTCGGCGTCTCGCCCAGCTGGATGATGCCCAGCAACACGGTGAACACCACCACCGCAGTGCCGTCGTTGAACAGCGACTCGCCGACGATAGTGGTTTTCAGCGGTTTGGAGGCATTGGCTGTACGTAGCGCGCCCAGCACGGCAATCGGGTCGGTGGGCGAGATCAGCGCACCGAACAGCAGGCAGTAGATCAGCGGCACCTGCCAGCCGAACAGGGCGAACACCCAGTGCGACAGGTAGCCGATGACCACGGTGGCAATCAGTACGCCGACGGTGGCCAGCAGGCCGATGGGCCAGCGGTAGCTGCGCAGGTCGGAGAGGTTGACGTGCAAGGCGCCGGCGAACAGCAGGAACGCCAGCATCCAGTGCATCAGCAGGTCGTTGAAGTCGATCTGGTTCATCAGCCCTTCGACGCGCGCTTCCAGGCCAGGGAAGCCGATCAGGCTCAAGCCCTGCAGCATCAGGGAAAACAGCAGCGCCGTGACCATCACGCCGATGGCAGGGGGCAGGCCGATGAAACGGTAATTTACATAGGTGAGGAGGGTGGTAAGGCAGATAAACGCGGCAACTAGTTCAAGCATCCCGAATCCTGTAACAGTGGCTTCCAAGTCGTAACCCGAATGGCTCGAGCAGTTCTTTGATGACCTGGCGCGGGGTTCGGGACACAGGGTTTGACCGGATTCGTTTGAAACGTTCCCATCCAGAAGGTTGTATCGCATACCCTGGCTTGTGCAAAACCCGAAGGCTGGCGCGGTCTCTGTGGGAGCGGGCATGCCCGCGAACACCGGCAAAGCCGGTGACATGCACCAAGTTGCTTTCTTCGCGGGCATGCCCGCTCCCACAATGGTCCCCTCGAGCGCTGTATATTCACCAACATAAAAAGCCACAAGGATAAGAAGGCGTGCTGGCAACTTCCCTGGTGTTGGTCGCTGCCCTGCTGCATGCGACCTGGAATACCCTGATCAAATTCAGCGGCGAGCGCCTGCTGGTGATCGCCAGCATGGATACGGTGGCGTTGGCCTTCGCGGTGCTGGCGGTGCCCTTCGTCGAGGTACCGCCGGCCAACATCTGGCCCTGGCTGCTGGCGTCGGCGCTGGCTGAGCAGCTATATCGCTTCCTGTTGATCCAGGCCTACCGCGTGGGCGACCTGGGGCTGGTCTATCCTCTGATGCGCGGGCTGTCGCCGCTGGTGGTGCTGGGGCTGACCCTGGCCTTTGCCGGCGAATCGCTGAGCCAGCAGCAGATCATCGGCATCCTGCTGATCCCCTGTGGCATGGCCTGCCTGTTGTGGCAGGGCGGTGGCGGTGACCGGCTGCCCTGGTCGATGCTGCCGGTGGTTGCCCTGATCGGCCTATGCATTGGCTGCTACACCTGGTTCGACGGCCAGGCCGTGCGCTTGTGGGGCAAACCCTGGGATTACCTGGTGTGGCTGACCTTGCTCAGTGCCTGGCCCTTCCCGTTGCTTGCCAGCGTGACGCGGCGTACGCCGTTCGTGTTGTTCTGGCGCCTGCAGTGGCGCCTGGGGCTGGCGGTTGGGCTGTGTGTATTGCTCAGTTACGCGTTGGTGCTGTGGGCCATGCACCTGGGGTCGGTGGCCGAAGCGGCGGCGTTGCGGGAGTTGAGCGTGATCCTGGTGGTGCTGCTGGGCATGCGCTACCTGAAAGAACCTTTTGGCGGACCGAGACTCCTAGCTTGCGGGCTGGTGTTGGCCGGCATGCTGGTAATGAAGCTTTGACCCGAAGACTGAACAAGGAGTCCTGTCCATGACTGTTGCCCTGTGGTGCATCCTGATCGCGCTGTTCTTGCCGCCACTGTGTGCGTTGATCGCCAAAGTCGGTAGTGGCCGCTTCCGCTTGCGTGACAACCACGACCCGCGCGCGTTCCTGGATACCCTGTCCGGGTTGCCGCGGCGCGCGCATGCTGCCCAGCAGAACAGTTTCGAGGCCTTCCCGGCATTTGCCGCGGCGGTGCTGGTGGCGGATATCGTCGGCAATGCCGAGCAGGTGACCCAGGATGTGCTGGGGGTGATGTACATCACCAGCCGGTTGCTCTACATCATCTGTTACCTGGCCGACTGGGCCATGCTGCGATCGCTGGTGTGGTTTGCCGGGATGGCGATGATCGTGGCCTTCTTCGTGGTTTCCATCTGAGATCGCGTCGCCTTCTTCGCGGGCGAGCCCGCGAAGAATCGCCCGCCGATCAAGGCACTTTCGGCACCTCGGGCAGCGGCTTGCCCTTGGGCCACAGCATCCAGATCTGCCCCTGCTGCTTCATGTTCCCGGCCAGTTCTCCAGCTTCCGGCCCAGTGCCCCAGAACAGGTCGGCGCGCACCTCGCCAGTAATTGCCCCACCGGTATCCTGAGCCCCCACCGGGCGTACCACCGGCGTACCGTCCGGGCGAGTGGTGGACAGCCACAGCAAGCTGCCCAGCGGAATCACCTTGCGGTCGATGGCCACGCTGTAGCCAGCGGTCAGCGGCACGTTCAGCGAGCCCCGCGGCCCTTCGTTGCTGTCCGGGCGTGTGCTGAAGAACACGTAGCTGGGGTTGCTGGCGAGCAGTTCCGGCACCCGCTGCGGGTTGGCCTGGGCCCAGGCATGAATGGCGCCCATGCTCACTTCTTCCTTCTTCAACTGGCCTTGTTCCACCAGCCAGCGCCCGATCGGCCGGTAGGGGTGGCCGTTCTGGTCGGCGTAACCCAGGCGCAGTTGGCGGCCATCTTCCAGTTGTACCCGGCCGGAACCCTGGATCTGCAGGAACTGCAGGTCCATCGGGTCGGTCAGCCAGGCCAGCACCGGTGCCTTGACGCCGTCACGGTTGATCACCTCGGCGGTGTCGTAAGGCTTTAGCACCCGGCCATCGAGGCGACCGCGCAGGCGCTTGCCCTTGAGTTCGGGGTACACGCTGGCCAGGTCGACCACGATCATGTCGTCGGGAATGCCGTAGACCGCCACGTGGTTGGTTGTCGATTGGCTCAGGCTGCCAGGGTAGACCGGTTCGTAGTAACCGGTGATCAGGCCGTTGGCATTGTTTTCGGCCGAACGCAGGCCGTATACCTGCAGGTTCTGTTGCAGGAAGGCGCGCACTTGCAAGGCATTGTCGGGCACGCTGGCGGCTGCTTCGCAGGTGCTGGCCCAGACGCTGTCGCGCTTGAGCTTTTCACAGCCGTTGCGCCAGGCCTGGAAGCCCGCCACCAGGTCGCTGTCGCTGACGGCAGGCAGGTCCTGCCAGGTGGCATTGGCGTAGGTGGCGATGGCATGGGGCTCGGGTTTGGCGCTTTCGCCACCGTTGCAGCCGGCCAGCAGGGCCAGCGCCGGGAGTGTCCAGGCCAGATGGCGCAGGGCAGATTTCATGAGTACGTTCCTGTCATGGGTGAACACGGATATTCGCCCCTGTTTTTTATGTGGCTATTGGTCTTTGGCCGCTGGGCAGCGATACTGGCCGCCCATTTGCGTAGGCCGAAGTGACCGTGATGTTGAAGCGATTGACCGTTGTTCTGCTGGCAGCACTGGCCCTGGGTGGTTGTGACCGGGTTGACCCGAACTCCCCGCTGGGCAAGCGCAAGGTGATCTTCAAGGACATGCTCAAGACCAGCGAAGACCTGGGCGGCATGTTGCGTGGGCGGTTGCCGTTCGACGGGGTGAAGTTTGCCGACGGTGCGCTGAAGCTGGACAACCTTTCGCACCAGCCCTGGCAGCACTTCCCACAGGCGCGTGATGGTGGCGACAGTAGCGCGCGTGCCGAGGTATGGGAACGTCAGGCACGCTTTCATGACCTGGCCCGGCAGCTGGAAGGCGTCACTGGCGAACTGGTCGATGTCACCCGCGGCCAGCCGCTGGACGCTGCGCAGCTGAAGGCGCCGATGGACAAGGTCGAAGCGGCTTGCAAGGCCTGTCATTCTGAGTTTCGTAATCATTGATGGCCTGTTGCGGCCTCATCGCCGGCAAGCCAGCTCCCACAGGTATCACGCTGCCCTTGAGTGCAATGCAGTACCTGTGGGAGCCGGCTTGCCGGCGATGAGGCCAGTAAAGGCAACGCAGTATTCGAATCTCTGTCAGCGATCCAGATCTTCCACCGCTTCCTGCAGCTCCTTGCGCGACTCGGCCAGCTTGTCCTTGCGCTTGTTGATCTTCTCCGAATCGCCTTTCTTCTCGGCTTTCTTCAAGTCCTTTTCCCGCTGTGCCACTTCGTGACGGGCGTCGAGCACCTTCTGCTCACGTTCCTTGCGCAGGCCGGCATCGGTGCAGTTGTCGACCCCTCGCAGCGCCTCTTCAAGCCCCGCGGCCTGATCGTTGTTGCCGTGGTCACGGGCAATCTTCAACTGGTTCTCGATGGCGCTACGCTTGGCGGCGCAACCGGTCAGGCCGGCATCCGGCTGGGCGGCTTGTACGGCGCCAGCGGCCAGGCCCAGTGTCGCGAGCAGGAAAAGGGTCGAAATACGTTTCATTAAAAGCCTCCTTGACGGGGCGGGGCAGCAAAAGTTGGGGGAAATCCTGCCTTGGTTTTGTCCATTTAGAAACCCTTGTTGGGGTTTTCCGGCTTAATCTCGGGATTTTCCTACGGGTAAATTGGTAAATAATCATTGCTCGATGCTTTGCCTGTCGATCCGGAATCCGTCGATCCCTGCCGTCGCCAGTTGCGTTGCAATGGCTTGAACCTCGGTGGTTGCAAAAAATCCAGCAAGCTGTTGCCCGCGCTTTTCGCCGATACCGGGCATGGCTTGCCATTCAAGGGTTGTGCGGGCAGCAAGCTCCAGCCAGTCGCCTGTCACCTGCATGCCGGTGGGCGTGGGTGTGCCCAGCCCGCGCAGCCATTGGGCAAAGGGTCGTGAGCGGGCTTGCTCGAAACTGCCCAGCAACTGCGCAGCCGTTGCGTCACTGATACCGGCTACCTGGCTCAGGCGCTCGGCATCCAGATGCAGCCAGTCGGTCATCGAGGTCACCAGCCCGGCAGCCACCAGTCGGCGCCAGGTGCCGGGGCCGGTGCGCGGCAGGGCCAGCCCCTGCTTGCCGCTGAGCCAGGTGAGGCGGGCGATGAACTGGTCCTCGCAGCCTTCGCTGGCCTGCCAGCAACTGTGGGCATGATGTTGGCCGGGCGCTGGTGCGGTTACCGGTTGGCGCTCGGCGGCGCGGTGCACCACTTGCTCCAGGCGTGGGATGGTCAGCCCGGCAAGGCTGACGGCCACCTGGTCACCGGGGCGGATGTCGAGCTTGAGCCAGCGTGCCAGCGAGCCCAGGCTCACCTGGGTGATTCGCCGGTCGTCCAGGGTAACCGGCAGCACGTGCAACACTGGCGTGACCCTGCCTGTGCGGCCAACGCGGAAGCGTACTTCGCGCACTTCAGCCAGGGCCTGCGTGTACGGGTGCTTCCACGCCGCGATCCAGTAGGGTGCCTTGGCCTGCCAGCGCTCGGCCGGCGGCCGGACGCCTTGGCGCAACACCACGCCATCGGTGGCGAAGGGCAGGGGTGAGCGGTACCAGTACTCACGCCAGTGCGCGGCATCGTCCGCTGTTTCTATGGCGACGCTGTAATCCTGGCTGTGCGCAAAACCCAGTTCCGCCAGCTTCGCGAGGCGTTCGGCCAGCTGCTCGGGGCCTTGCGGCCAGTCCCACACGAACAGGCCGATGCGCTCGCCTTGCTCACCACTCAGCTGCTTGCGAGCCAGCAGCCCGGCTACCGTCCCTCGGGCGTTGGCGCTGCCTGCCTGGGCTTGCACATGCGCATCCAGGCGCAGGTAAAGTTCGCCCTGCAGTTGCAGGTCGATGGCCTGGGGCAGCTGCCGGTCGATTGCGTCGAGCAGGGGGATGTGGCGGCTCCAGTCGTGCCCCTGCACGCCGTCCCCCCGGCTGATCAACTGCACCAGCCGGCCCTGTCGGTAGATGAGGGATACCGCTACGCCATCGACCTTTGGCTGCACCCAGACATCGGCCTTGCCGGCCAGCCAGCGTTCTACAGCCAGGCGGTCGGCCAGCTTGTCGACGCCGGTATGTGGCACCGGATGCGGGATTGGCCCGCCAGCGCTGGCCAGCGGGGACGGGGTGGTCGCAATGCCAAAGCATTGCTGCAGGTGCGCCAGGCGCTGGCGGCTCTGGTCATAGAGTTCATCGGGTACGAGCGCAATGCCCTGGCGATGGTAGTGGTCGTCCCAGTGGGCGAGCGTGGCACGCAGTTGGGCCACTTCAGTTTCAACTTGTTGCGGGTTCCACTTGGGGCATTGGCCGGCCCAAATCAGTGGGGCCTGGAGTGCGAGCAGTACGGCGAACAACAGCATGAGCGGCATGGCCAGCATCCTTGCATGGCGGGTGGGAGCCCTCAGCCTAGGCAGGTAGCGTGCGGGTCGCCATGCAGCGTTTGTCAGCCCATATGTCACAAAAAAGCCCCTGCCGATTGCTCGGCAGGGGCTTTCGTCCAGCGCCGTAGGAAACTTACAGGCCGGCAGCGTCACGCAGCGACTGGGCGCGGTCAGTGCGCTCCCAGGTGAAGGTGGTGAAGGTGTCGTCGCCGACCGTCTTCTGCTGCGGGGTACGGCCGAAGTGGCCGTAGGCAGCGGTTTCCTGGTACATCGGGTGCAGCAGGTCGAGCATGGTGGTGATGGCGTAAGGACGCAGGTCGAAGCACTCGCGCACCAGCTGGATGATCTTGTCGTCGGAGACCTTGCCGGTACCGAAGGTGTTGATCGAGATGGAGGTCGGCTGGGCCACGCCGATGGCGTACGAAACCTGGATCTCGCAACGCTCGGCCAGGCCGGCGGCGACGATGTTCTTGGCCACGTAGCGGCCGGCGTAGGCGGCGGAACGGTCGACCTTGGACGGGTCCTTGCCGGAGAACGCGCCACCACCATGGCGGGCCATGCCGCCGTAGGAGTCGACGATGATCTTGCGCCCGGTCAGGCCGCAGTCACCCACCGGGCCACCGATGATGAAGTTGCCGGTCGGGTTGATGTGGTACTGGGTGCCCTTGTGCAGCAGTTCGGCAGGCAGGGTGTGCTTGACGATCAGCTCCATCACGGCTTCCTGCAGGTCTTTCTGCGAAACCTCAGGGTTGTGCTGGGTCGACAGCACCACGGCGTCGATACCGACCACCTTGCCATTTTCGTAACGGCAGGTGACCTGTGACTTGGCGTCCGGGCGCAGCCATGGCAGCAGCTTCGATTTGCGCGCTTCGGCCTGGCGCTCGACCAGACGGTGCGAGAAGCAGATCGGTGCCGGCATCAGCACGTCGGTCTCGTTGCTGGCGTAGCCGAACATCAGGCCCTGGTCACCGGCGCCCTGGTCTTCCGGGCGGGAGCGGTCGACGCCCTGGGCGATGTCCACCGACTGCTTGCCGATGATGTTCATCACGGCGCAGGTGGCGCCGTCGAAACCGACGTCGGAGCTGTTGTAGCCGATGTCGATGATGACCTTGCGCACCAGCTCTTCCAGGTCGACCCAGGCGGAGGTGGTGACTTCGCCGGCGATGATGGCGACACCGGTCTTGACCAGGGTTTCGCAGGCTACGCGGGCGTATTTGTCCTGGGCGATGATGGCATCAAGGACGGCGTCCGAAATCTGGTCGGCGATCTTGTCCGGATGCCCTTCGGACACGGACTCGGAGGTGAAAAGGGAGTATTCGCTCATCTCGAAGGTTCCTGAAATTTACCGATGTTGTATGTCGCCAGCCGTCCGCTGGAAATGGCGGACCTGGATCTGGAAACCGTTACGCAAGCCCACGTACAGGCTGTCCCCGGGGGCCAGCCCGGCGGCGTTGGCCCAACGGGCCAGGTCGTCCTGTTCGAAGCCAAGCCACAGGTCGCCGCAGGCTTCGCGCGCCCACCCCTGGTCATGGCTGCACAGTTCGGTTACCAGCAGGCTGCCGCCTGCCTTCACCCGTTTGGCCAGCTGGCGCAAGGCCAGGGCCGGGTCGCTGAAATGGTGCAGCACCATGTTCAGCACAACGCAGTCGGCGGCCACATCCGTTGCACCCAGTGCATCGGCCAACTGCAGGTTCACGTTGTCGAGCCCTTCGCGCTGGCACACCTGGCGCGCCAGTTCGAGCATGGTCGGGCTGTTGTCCAGGGCGGTGACCTGGGCGAAGCGCCGGGCCAGGTCGGGCAGGAAGCCACCGTCACCGGGGCCGACCTCCAGGGCGCTGGCGGCCGGGTCGAAATTCAGTTTGTCGAGCAGCGCCAGCAGGCTTTCGCGGTACTGCGGCAGGCCGGCGATCAGGTCTTGCTGGGCGCGGAATTTCTCTTCCACACGCAGGAAGAAGTCCTGGCTGGTGGCTGCGCGGCGTTGCTGTACCTGGGCGATGCGCGCCTGCACGTCAGGCGGCAGGGCCAGGTCGTCCACTTCTTCGAGCAGCGCCGCGTGCAGCCGACCGCCCAGGCGCAGGCTGTCGGGCAGGGCGCGGCGGTAGAAGATGGCATTGCCCTCGCGGCGGGTCGCCACCAGCTCGGCCTGGGCCAGCACCTTCAGGTGGTGGCTCATGCCCGACTGGCCCACGTCGAAGATCTGCGCCAGCTCCAGCACGCCGAACGAATCGTTGGCCAAGGCGCGCAATACGTTCAGGCGCAACTCGTCGCCACTGGCTTTGCACAGGGCTGCCAATGCTTCGCGTTGCTCGGGGATCGATTGCGCACGGAGGTTCATGGTGCGGCAGTCTAGACAGGCATCGTTGCCCTAGCAAGGCCAATATCAAAAAGTTTTGATATTGGCTGATGGGCGGAGTGCGGGGTTGCCATTGCTGGCTTCTTCGCGGGCTCGCCCGCTCCCACAGGTTCGGCACAGCTCCCAAGCCCCGTGATGAATCTGTGGGAGCGGGCGAGCCCGCGAAGAAGCCAGCACCGTTCCCCGGATTTTTACCCGAAATCAGTGCCAATCAGAGGAAAATCCCCCGACTGCGACCATACGTCATTGCCCCAAGCCCCCCCAGTGGGCGAAAATGGCCGCCTTTTTTCGTGACACCACCTATTCAAGCCCCCCAGGAGATCAGCGATGCCCAGCCGTCGTGAACGTGCCAACGCCATTCGTGCCCTTAGCATGGATGCCGTGCAAAAGGCCAACAGCGGCCACCCAGGTGCCCCCATGGGCATGGCGGATATCGCCGAAGTGCTTTGGCGCGACTATCTGAAGCACAACCCGAGCAACCCGAGTTTCGCCGACCGTGACCGCTTCGTGCTGTCCAACGGCCACGGCTCGATGCTGATCTACTCGCTGCTGCACCTGACCGGCTACGACGTCACCATCGATGACATCAAAGGCTTCCGCCAGTTGCACAGCCGCACCCCGGGCCACCCGGAATACGGCTACACCCCAGGCGTCGAGACCACCACCGGCCCGCTCGGCCAGGGTATCGCCAACGCCGTGGGCTTCGCCCTGGCCGAAAAAGTGCTTGCCGCCCAGTTCAACCGTGACGGCCACAACATCGTCGACCACAACACCTACGTGTTCCTCGGCGACGGCTGCATGATGGAAGGTATCTCCCACGAAGTCGCCTCGCTGGCCGGCACCCTGGGCCTGAACAAGCTGATCGCCTTCTACGACGACAACGGCATTTCCATCGACGGCGAAGTGCACGGCTGGTTCACCGACAACACCCCGGCGCGCTTCGAAGCCTACAACTGGCAGGTGATCCGCAACGTCGACGGCCATGACGCCGACGAGATCAAGATCGCCATCGAGACCGCTCGCAAGAGCGATCGCCCGACCCTGATCTGCTGCAAGACCATCATCGGTTTCGGCTCGCCGAACAAGCAGGGCAAGGAAGACTGCCACGGCGCACCGCTGGGCAACGACGAAATCGCCCTGGCCCGCAAGGAACTGAACTGGAACCACGGCCCGTTCGAAATCCCGGCCGAGATCTACGCCGAGTGGGACGCCAAGGCTGCCGGTGCCAAGGCCGAAGCCGACTGGAACCAGCGCTTCGACGCCTACGCCAAGGCCTACCCGGAGCTGGCTGCCGAGTTCAAGCGCCGTGACAGCGGCGAGCTGCCGGCCGACTTCAGCGAGAAGGCCCAGGCCTACATCAACGAAGTGGCCGCCAAGGGCGAAACCATCGCCAGCCGCAAGGCCAGCCAGAACGCCCTGAACGCCTTCGGCCCGCTGCTGCCAGAGTTCCTCGGCGGTTCGGCCGACCTGGCCGGTTCCAACCTGACCCTGTGGAAGGGCTGCAAGGGTGTCGAAGCCAACGACGCCAGCGGCAACTACGTGTTCTACGGCGTGCGCGAGTTCGGCATGACCGCCATCATGAACGGCGTTGCCCTGCACGGTGGCCTGGTGCCTTACGGCGCGACCTTCCTGATGTTCATGGAGTACGCCCGCAACGCAGTGCGCATGTCGGCACTGATGAAGCAGCGCGTGATCCACGTCTACACCCACGACTCCATCGGCCTGGGCGAAGACGGCCCGACTCACCAGCCGATCGAGCAACTGACCAGCCTGCGCAGCACGCCGAACCTGGACACCTGGCGCCCAGCCGACGCGGTGGAATCCGCCGTGTCCTGGAAAAACGCCCTGGAGCGCAAGGACGGCCCTTCGGCGCTGATCTTCTCGCGCCAGAACCTGCAGCATCAGGACCGCGATGCCCAGCAGATCGCCGACATCAGCCGCGGTGGCTACGTGCTCAAGGACTGCGCCGGCGAGCCTGAGCTGATCCTGATCGCCACCGGTTCCGAAGTGGGCCTGGCTGTTCAGGCGCACGCCAAGCTGACCGAACAAGGCCGCAAGGTGCGCGTGGTTTCCATGCCGTGCACCAGCGTGTTCGATGCCCAGGACGCTGCCTACAAGCAGTCCGTGCTGCCGCTGGAAGTAGGTGCGCGTATCGCCATCGAAGCCGCTCACGCCGACTTCTGGTACAAGTACGTCGGCCTGGAAGGTCGTATCATCGGCATGACCACCTACGGTGAGTCGGCGCCGGCTTCGGCACTGTTCGAAGAGTTCGGCTTCACCCTGGAGAACATCCTCGGTACTGCCGAAGAGCTGCTGGAAGACTGATACAGGCGTAAGGCGAGGGCTTCGCCCTCGTTTCGCGACACAAGGCCGCTCCCACAAGGTACTGCGTACGCGTTCCCTGTGGGAGCGGCCTTGCGTCGCGATGGGCCGCAACGCGGCCCCAACAGCCATCATGCGTTAGCGAGCCAACGAATGCCCCACCTGCGTCCCTACAAAGTTGCACTCAACGGTTATGGCCGTATCGGCCGCTGTGTCCTGCGCGCGCTGTTCGAGCGGGGGGCAAAAGCCGGTTTCGAGATCGTTGCGCTGAACGACCTGGCCGACCAGGCCAGCCTGGAATACCTGACACGCTTCGACTCCACCCACGGGCGTTTCCCCGGTGAGGTGAAGGTCGATGGCGACTGTCTGCATATCAATGGCGACTGCGTGAAGGTGATGCGCAGTGCCACCCCCGAAGGCATCGACTGGGCCGCCCTGGACATCGACCTGGTGCTGGAGTGCTCCGGCGCCTACCACACCCGCGCCGATGGCCAGCGTTTCCTCGACGCCGGCGCGCCGCGGGTGCTGTTCTCGCAGCCAATGGCCAGCGAGGCCGACGTCGATGCCACGGTGGTCTACGGCGTCAACCAGGCCTGCCTGACCGGCAACGAGCGCCTGGTGTCCAACGCATCGTGCACCACCAACTGCGGCGTGCCGCTGCTGCGCGTGCTGGACCAGGCATTCGGCATCGAGTACGTGCAGATCACCACCATCCACTCGGCGATGAACGACCAGCCGGTGATCGACGCCTACCACCACGAAGACCTGCGCCGCACGCGTTCGGCCTTCCAGTCGGTGATCCCGGTGTCCACTGGTCTGGCGCGTGGCATCGAGCGCCTGCTTCCGGAACTTGCCGGACGAATCCAGGCCAAAGCGGTACGCGTACCGACCGTCAACGTCTCGTGCCTGGACATCACCCTGCAGACCGCCCGCGATACCAGCGCGGCCGAAGTCAACCGGGTGCTGCGCGAGGCGGCGCTGGAAGGCCCGCTGAAAGGCTTGCTGGCCTACACCGAGTTGCCCCACGCCAGCTGTGATTTCAACCATGACCCGCATTCGGCGATCGTCGATGCCAGCCAGACCCGTGTTTCCGGCCCTCGGCTGGTGAACCTGCTGGCCTGGTTCGACAACGAATGGGGGTTCGCCAACCGTATGCTCGACGTTGCCGAACACTATCTGCACGTCGTCCACCCAACCCGCAACAAACAGCCCTGAAGGACTGCATTCATGACCGTGTTGAAGATGACCGACCTCGACCTGCAAGGTAAGCGCGTACTGATCCGCGAAGACCTCAACGTGCCTGTGAAGGACGGTGTGGTAGCCAGCGACGCGCGTATCCTGGCAGCGCTGCCGACCATCAAGCTGGCCCTGGAGAAGGGCGCGGCGGTAATGGTCTGCTCGCACCTGGGCCGCCCGACCGAGGGTGAGTTCTCTGCCGAGAACAGCCTCAAGCCGGTCGCCGACTACCTGAGCAAGGCCCTGGGCCGCGAGGTGCCGCTGGTTGCCGACTACCTGGACGGTGTCGAGGTCAAGGCTGGTGACCTGGTGCTGTTCGAGAACGTGCGCTTCAACAAGGGCGAGAAGAAGAACGCCGACGAGCTGGCGCAGAAATACGCCGCCCTCTGCGACGTGTTCGTCATGGACGCTTTCGGTACTGCCCACCGTGCCGAAGGTTCGACCCATGGCGTTGCCAAGTTCGCCAAAGTCGCTGCTGCCGGCCCGCTGCTGGCAGCCGAGCTGGATGCCCTGGGCAAGGCCCTGAAGGCCCCGGCCAAGCCGATGGCAGCCATCGTTGCCGGCTCCAAGGTCTCCACCAAGCTGGACGTGCTGAACAGCCTGAGCTCGGTCTGCGACCAGCTGATCGTCGGTGGCGGCATTGCCAACACCTTCCTGGCCGCAGCCGGCCACCCGGTGGGCAAGTCGCTGTACGAGCCTGACCTGGTCGACACCGCCAAGGCCATCGCCGCCAAGGTCAGCGTGCCTCTGCCGGTCGACGTGGTGGTCGCCAAGGAGTTCGCCGAGAGCGCCGAAGCCACCGTCAAGGCCATTGCCGACGTTGCCGCTGACGACATGATCCTGGACATCGGTCCGCAAACCGCAGCCAATTTCGCCGAGCTGCTGAAGTCGTCGAAGACCATCCTGTGGAACGGCCCGGTCGGCGTGTTCGAATTCGACCAGTTCGGCAACGGCACCAAGGTGCTGGCCAAGGCCATCGCCGACAGCGCCGCGTTCTCCATCGCCGGTGGCGGTGACACCCTGGCAGCCATCGACAAATATGGCGTTGGCGCCGATATCTCCTACATTTCTACCGGTGGTGGCGCCTTCCTCGAGTTCGTCGAGGGCAAGGTCCTGCCGGCCGTGGCAATCCTGGAAGAGCGGGCCAAGGCCTGATGACGTCGGCGCTTGGCAAAGGGAGCGGCCTGATGGTCAAGCAATTGCCTGTGATGATGCTGGCTGGCCTGCTGAGCGCATGCGCCGGCGGCCCGGCCTCGGATGCCGACCCGGCGCAGCCGCCCAAGGGCGGTTGCTACCAGTCCGAGTGGCAGGCCGAGACCGTGCCGGTCATCAGCAAGCGCGTGGGCCCGGAAGGCCTGGAAAAGTACGACGAAGACCACCAGCGCAAGGCGCCGGGTTGCCCTTGATCGGGTAACAGGCAACCTGAAGGCTGATTTGTGGTCTTGAGGTAGGGGCCGCTGTGCGGCCCTTCGCGGGCTTGCCCGCTCCCACAGGTACGGCGCTTGACCTGTGGGAGCGGGCAAGCCCGCGAAGGGCTGCACAGCAGCCCCCAATCGAGGAAACTGAATGAAAGCGCTTTTGGCCGTGACGGCCCTGGCGACACTGGCAGGATGCTCGCTGCTGAAGCCGGCGCAACCCGCCCCGGCAGACGACTGGACCCGTTGGGTCTGCGACACACAGGCTGAAGTGCTGTGGCGCTTCGCCGATGCGCAGCGCGACCAGGTCGATGTGCGCCTTGGTGGCGGCGACCAGGTCTACCGGCTCAAGGCCGAGCCGGGTGCCTCGGGTGCGCTGTACAGCGATGGCATGCTGGCCTTCCATACCAAGGGCGAAGAAGGCCTGGTGTACTGGGTGGCAACCAACGATCTGATTGGGCGGGGCTGCAAGGCACCGTGACTGGCCGGGCCGCGAGGGTGGCCCACACTACTTGAACAGCAACCGCCCCTGCGGCAGGCTTGCACGAAACAAACGACGCTTGTCGGGAGAGAGATACACAATGGCACTCATTAGCATGCGCCAGATGCTGGACCACGCCGCCGAGTTCGGTTACGGCGTACCAGCTTTCAACGTCAACAACCTCGAGCAGATGCGCGCCATCATGGAAGCGGCCGACAAGACCGACTCCCCGGTGATCGTCCAGGCTTCGGCCGGTGCCCGCAAATACGCCGGTGCCCCGTTCCTGCGTCACCTGATCCTGGCGGCCATCGAAGAATTCCCGCATATCCCGGTGTGCATGCACCAGGACCACGGCACCAGCCCTGACGTCTGCCAGCGCTCGATCCAGCTGGGCTTCAGCTCGGTGATGATGGACGGCTCGCTGGGTGAAGACGGCAAGACCCCGACCGACTACGAGTACAACGTCCGCGTTACCCAGCAGACCGTTGCCATGGCCCACGCCTGCGGCGTTTCGGTAGAGGGTGAACTGGGCTGCCTGGGTTCGCTGGAAACCGGCATGGCCGGTGAAGAAGACGGCATCGGCGCCGAAGGCGTGCTGGACCACAGCCAGATGCTGACCGACCCGGAAGAGGCTGCCGACTTCGTCAAGAAGACCCAGGTCGACGCCCTGGCGATCGCCATCGGTACCAGCCACGGTGCCTACAAGTTCACCAAGCCACCAACCGGTGACGTGCTGGCCATCGACCGCATCAAGGAAATCCACAAGCGCATCCCCAACACCCACCTGGTGATGCACGGTTCGTCCTCGGTACCGCAAGAGTGGCTGGCGATCATCAACCAGTACGGCGGCGACATCAAGGAAACCTACGGTGTACCGGTCGAGGAAATCGTCGAAGGTATCAAGTACGGTGTGCGCAAGGTCAACATCGACACCGACCTGCGTCTGGCTTCCACCGGTGCCATGCGCCGCCTGATGGCGCAGAACCCGAGCGAGTTCGACCCGCGCAAGTTCTTCGGTGAAACCGTCAAGGCCATGCGTGACGTGTGCATCGCCCGTTACGAAGCCTTCGGCACCGCTGGCAATGCCTCGAAGATCAAGCCGATCTCCCTGGAAGGCATGTACCAGCGCTACCTGAAAGGTGAGCTGGCCGCCAAGGTCAACTGATCGCACTGGCTACACAAGAAACCCGCAGAAATGCGGGTTTTTTCATTTTTTGGTGTTAGAACCTTGCATCTGTGATGGCCTCTTCGCGGGCACGCCCGCTCCCACAGGGCGCATGCAAACCGTCCATGTGGGAGCGGGCATGCCCGCGAAGAGGCCGGCACATATTCCCGGCAAAGCGACCGTTAGTCGGCTACCGTATAGTTGAGGCACTGATAGCGTTCTGATTGCATTGCGTGTTATCCGCTCAGGTCTAGAGTACTAGTGGATCCAACCGTATCTTGAAGTCGGTCACATAATAGAGAAGCAGCATGGATGGCGCTCACCCTCACCCCCAACCTCAGCCACTGGATGGCAGCTCGGTTCTTCTGGTGGTAGACGATTACCCCGAAAACCTCATCAGCATGCGGGCATTGCTGGCCCGTCAGGATTGGCAGGTGCTGACGGCAAGCTCGGGGATGGAAGCCCTGAGCGCGTTGCTCGAGCACGATGTCGACCTGGTCCTGTTGGATGTACAGATGCCGGAGATGGACGGCTTCGAAGTCGCCCGGCTGATGCGCGGCAGCCAGCGTACCCGGCTGACCCCGATCATTTTCCTCACCGCCAACGAACAGTCCGAAGCGGCCGTGCTCAAGGGCTACGCCAGCGGCGCCGTGGACTACATGTTCAAACCGTTCGACCCGCAAATCCTCAAGCCCAAGGTCCAGGCCCTGCTCGACCAGCAGCGCAACCGGCGCATGCTGCAGCGGCTGACCCGCGAGCTGGAAGCGGCCAGGGCCTTCAACGCATCGATCCTGGAGAACGCCGCCGAGGGCATTCTGGTGGTGGATGCCCAGGGCATCATCAGCTTTGCCAACCCGGCCATTTCCCGTTTGTTGTCAGCGCCGGTGCAGGAGTTGCAGGGCGCCCATCTGCTCGACCTGGTGCAACTGACCAGTGCCAGCCTGTGGAACGAATCGGACTTCTACCAGGCCTACCTGGGGCGGCGCATCTTCCGCGTGCACGATGCCCAGCTGCGTACCCTTGGCGGCGAGCTGGTGCCGGTGGCGTTGTCCTGTGCGCCACTGCCGGCCGAGCAGCAGGCCATGGTGGTCACCGTGCTGGACATGTCGGTGGTGCGCAACCTG
This sequence comes from Pseudomonas sp. UBA6753, assembly GCF_002453565.1. Lineage (NCBI taxonomy): Bacteria > Pseudomonadati > Pseudomonadota > Gammaproteobacteria > Pseudomonadales > Pseudomonadaceae > Pseudomonas > Pseudomonas sp. UBA6753. Next base: position 194,900 of record NZ_DKHD01000006.1, read on the forward strand.
CACCAGCAGCTGGAGTACCAGGCCGTCACCGACCCGCTTACCGGCCTGCTCAACCGCCGCGGGTTCTACCAGGCCGCCGAAGGTGCGCTGCTGCGCAACGAGCGTTCGGACAAGGCGCAGGCGCTGATGTACATGGACCTGGATGGCTTCAAGCGCATCAACGACTCGCTCGGCCACGACGCGGGCGACCGGGTGCTGCACTGGGTAGCCGAACAGCTCAAGGATTGCCTGGGCAGTGAAGCGCTGCTGGCGCGCATGGGCGGGGACGAGTTCACCGCACTGTTCGACAGCCTGCCTTACCCGGAGCAGGCCGGGCGCTATGCCGAGCGGTTGCTGGAACGCATTTCCATCAGCCACCAGGTGGAAGGGCTGGATGTGAGCCTTGGGGTGAGCATCGGCATCGCCACTTATCCGGATTGCGGCGCCAATGTCGAAGGCCTCTTGCGTGCGGCCGATGCGGCGATGTACGCGGCCAAGCAGGCGGGGCGCCAGCAGTATCGCTTCTACGATCAGGAGCTCAACGGCCGGGCGCGTTCGCGACTGATGCTCGAGGACAGCGTACGCACGGCGGTGGAGCAGCAAGACTTCACTCTGGTTTACCAGCCGCAGGTTGGCTTCAACGATGGCCGCCTGCGCGGCTTCGAGGCCTTGCTGCGTTGGCAGCATCCCAGTGTCGGCGACGTTCCGCCGGGGCTGTTCATCCCGTTGCTGGAAGAGGCGCGCCTGATCAACCGCCTGGCCAGCTGGATCTACCGCCAGGGCGCGGCTCAGCGGCAGGCCTGGTGCCAGCGTTTCCCGGCGGACCTGGTGCTGGGTATCAGCCTGAGCCGCGCGCAGTTCGCCATGCCCAGCCTGGTCGAAGAACTGCACCGGGTCATCCAGCTTTACCAGCTGGACCCGGCGCAGTTGGAAGTGGAGGTGGCGGAAACCTCGCTGATGTACAACATCGATGCGGCGGTGAAACAGATACACCGCTTGCGCGAGTTGGGTGTGCGGGTGGCGCTGGATGACTTTGGTGCGGGCGACTGCTCGTTGCGCATGTTGCGCGACCTGCCGATCGATACCCTCAAGCTCGACCGCCACCTGGTCGCGCGCCTGCCCGACTCGGCGGTGGATGCCGCGCTGGTGCGCAGCGTCATCGGCCTGTGCGCCGACTACAGCATCACGGTGATCGCCGAGGGGGTTGAAACCCCGGCCCAGGCGGCCTGGCTCAAGGCCAATGGCTGTGAGTATGTGCAGGGGTTCCTGGTGGCATACCCGATGACCGCCACGGATGCCAGCAGCTTCCCGGTGATTTTCTCCTGGCCGGGGCCATGATTGGCTAGAATCGGCATTCGTTACACCGAATACAGCGCCATGACCGTATTACGATACTTGCAAGCCTACCCCCCGCACCTGCAGCAGCAGGTGCGGGAGATGATCGACAGCGACCGCCTGGGCGAGTACCTGCAGCGCCGCTACCCCGACCGCCATGACGTGCAGAACGACAAGGCGTTGTACGGCTATGCCCAGGATTTGCGCCAGCAGTACCTGCGCAGCGCGCCGAACCTGGACAAGGTGCTGTTCGACAATCGTCTCGACCTGACCCATCGGGCCCTGGGCCTGAATACGGCGATATCAAGGGTGCAGGGCGGCAAGCTCAAGGCGAAGAAGGAAATCCGCATTGCCTCGCTGTTCAAGGAGGCCGCGCCGCAATTCTTGCGCATGATCGTGGTGCACGAACTGGCACACCTGCGCGAGCGCGACCACAACAAGGCGTTCTACCAGCTCTGCCAGCACATGGAGCCGGACTACCACCAACTGGAATTCGACCTGCGCGTCTACCTGACCTATCGGGAGCTGCCGGGCAACTGTTAAGGACCACGCAGCATGGAAGTGAGCAAGACCAAGAGCAGCTTCTACCGCCGCCTGTACGTGGCCTGGCTGATCGACAGCCAGACCGCGACCAGCGTGCCGGCCCTGATGGAGGCCACCGGCATGCCCCGGCGCACCGCCCAGGACACCATTGCGGCGCTAGCCGACCTGGATATCGTCTGCGAGTTCGAACAGCAGGAAGGCGCGCGCAACCACGCCGGGCATTACCGCATTCATGACTGGGGAGCGATCGACAAGCAGTGGATCATCCGGCACCTGCGGCAGGTTCGCGAAGTGCTGGGGTATCCCTGATCCACTGGGGCTGCTACAGGTAATCGCGTTCCCTTGTAGATACCGTCTTGAC
>NZ_DKHD01000005.1:0-19007 GCF_002453565.1 Pseudomonas sp. UBA6753
GTCAAGACGGTATCTACAAGGGCCAGCGTTAACCGCCCCGCACTCGGCTATCGCCAATAGCGCGAATCATCCACCACCCTCGCATGCCCCTCGAACAGCGCTGGCAGCTGCTCCTTGAGGTAGTCGATCCAGGTGCGCACCTTGGCATCCAGGTAATGCCGTGACGGGTAGATCGCATACAGCGCGCTCTCGCGCAGGCGATACGGCGCCAGCAGCCGGCACAACCGCCCCTGCTCGATCGCCTGGCTGGCGGTGTAGAACGGCAGCAGGCCAATGCCCATGCCCAGCTCGCTGGCCACCAGCATGGCGTCGGCGACGTTGGTGGAAAAACTGTCGTTCGGTGCGATCACGCACTGGTCCACCCCTTGCGGGAACACCCAGTCACCTTCGTACATCGGATAAGCCATGCGCAGGCAACGGTGCTGGTGCAGGTCTTCCGGGCGCTCCGGCACACCGTGGGCCACCAGGTAGCTCGGTGCCGCGCAGGGGATGCTGAAAATGTTGCCCAGCGGCACGGCGATCAGCTGCGAATCCGGCAGCGCCCCGTCCACGGTAATCACCACGTCATGCCCTTCGGCCAGCGGGTCGGGGTTGCGCTGGGACAGGGTCAGCTCGATCACCACCTCTGGGCACAATGCGTTGTAGCCGGCCACCAGCGGCATCAGCAACAGGCCCAACCCGTGCGGGCAATGCAAACGCAGGCGGCCTCGAGGCGTGAGGTGCGCGCCACGGGCTTCGCCCACCGCCTCTTCGGTCAGCAACATGATCTGCCGCGAGCGCTCGAGAAACCGCTCGCCCGCCTCGCTCATGCGCAAACGCCGCGTGGTGCGGTGCAGCAGGCGGGTTTGCAGCTGGTTTTCCAACTCGGCAACGATGCGCGAAACCTGCGCGGCAGAAATGTCCAGGGCATTGGCGGCCGCAGCGAAGCTGCCACATTCCACCACACGGGCGAAGGTACGCATGGCATGCAGCATGTCCATGAAGGTGTGCTCCTTGTTCGGTCTTATTCTTGCGTTACAGGCAGGAATCTATCACGGGTTAGCCCATTTATTGTGGATGACCAATGAATGGATCATTAGCCATACATTGAAAAAAGGAGCCTGCCATGAAACGTTCGATCGCTGTCCTTGCCGTTGCCGCTACTCTCGCCTCGTTCGGTGCCCTTGCCGACACCGGCAGCAACCAGCCGGTCAGCAGCAGCAACTACGAATACGGCATGCCGCTGGACGTGGCCAAGGTCATCTCCATCACCCCGGCCAGCAACGCCGCCGACTGCCAGGTTGGCACCGCGCACATGGTGTATGTCGACCACCAGGGCCAGAAGCGCGAAATCGACTACCGGGAAATGGGCAACTGCTCGCAGCAGTGAGTCAGGCCAGCACCTCGGTGATCCAGCCGACCTGTTGCCTGAAGTCGTCGATTTTCGCCTGAGGCACCGCACCGCGGGCCCGCTCGAAGTTGGCCAGGGTCTGCTGCTTCTGCCGCAGCATGCGCCGCCACTTGACCAGGAACGCCTCGCTTTTCTCCTGCACCAGCACCGGGCCGAAGTACAGCTGTTCAGCGGTGTACGCCGCCCCGCCCGGCTCGGCGACGATGATCTCGTAGTCGAAGCGGTTTTCCCGCAGCAGCTCTTCGCTGACGATCCGGTAACCATTGCCCACCAGCCACTGGCGCAGTTCGCGCTCGGCGCCATTGGGCTGCAGCACCAGGCGGGTGACGCCAGCCAGGCGCTGCTTGCCGGCCTCGAGGATTTCGCACATGGTGTCGCCACCCATGCCGCAGATACTGATCACCGTGATGCGGTCTTCCGCCTCGACCGCTGCCAGGCCATCGGCCAGGCGCACGCTGACCCGCCCTTCCAGGCCGTTCCTGCGCACGTTGCGCTGGGCCGAGGCGAACGGCGTCTGCGCCACCTCGCCGGCTACCGCCGCGTCCAGCACGCCGCGCAGCATCAAGGCCACCGGCAGGTAGCCATGGTCCGAGCCGATGTCGGCCAGGCGCGCGCCTTGCGGTACTTGTGCAGCCACGCGCTCCAGGCGCCTGGACAATGTCTGTTCGTTCAACCTAAACCCCTGCTTTGCAATCGGCCGCGATTCTGACGGCGAACGCCGCGCATTTCAAACACCGGGGTGCCCTCGACCGTGCCGGCGCGCTCGCGTAGGCTTGCCGCTTTCCTTCCGTAGCAAGGCAAGACACACCATGGCACAAGCAGACATCATCTACACCCCGGACCCGGACGCCGAGTCGATTTCCTCCGACGTTGCCGAATACAACGGCGTGCTGGTCACCACGCAGATCCCGACCCACGCCGATGGCAGCCTGGAACTGGGCGGCATCGTCGAGCAGAGCGAGTGCACCCTGCAGGCGCTGAAAGTGGCGCTGGAGAAGGCCGGCAGCGGCATGGACCGCGTGCTGCACCTGACCATCTACCTCACCGACATGGCCGACCGCGCGGCATTCAACGAGGTGTACCAGCGCTTCTTCAGCAAGCCCTGGCCGGTACGCGCCGCCGTGGGCGTGGCTGCACTGGCGTTCGAAGGCATGCGCGTGGAAGTGACCGCAATGGCCGCCAAGCGCTGATTCACCTTCAAGGGCCCTATCGCCGGCAAGCCAGCTCCCACCTCGACCGCGCTGCCCTCAGGCCTGTGCAGTACCTGTGGGAGCTGGCTTGCCGGCGATAGGGCCGGTACAGGCAATACACCTCTCGGCACCCCGATGATGCCGCCAGCCCGTTTCGCCGCTACAATGCCCGCCTAAACCGTGACAGCCCGAACCTATAACGACATGTCCCTTCCAAAGAATCACCTGGAACTGCTCAGCCCTGCCCGTGACGTGGCCATCGCCCGCGAAGCGATCCTGCACGGCGCCGACGCCATCTACATCGGTGGCCCGAGCTTCGGCGCGCGCCATAACGCCTGCAACGAAGTCAGCGATATCGCCGAACTGGTCGAGTTCGCCCATCGCTACCATGCACGCGTGTTCACCACCATCAACACGATCCTCCACGACAACGAGCTGGAGCCCGCGCGCAAGCTGATCCACCAGCTGTACGACGCCGGTGTCGACGCGCTGATCGTGCAGGACCTGGGGGTGATGGAGCTGGATATCCCGCCGATCGAGCTGCACGCCAGCACCCAGACCGACATACGCACCCTGGAACGGGCCAGGTTCCTCGACCAGGCCGGCTTCTCCCAGCTGGTGCTGGCGCGTGAGCTGAACCTGCAGCAGATCCGCGCCATCGCCGCCGAAACCGACGCCGCCATCGAGTTCTTCATCCACGGTGCGCTGTGCGTGGCCTTCTCCGGCCAGTGCAACATCTCCCATGCGCAGACCGGCCGCAGCGCCAACCGCGGCGACTGCTCGCAAGCCTGCCGCCTGCCCTACACCCTGAAGGATGACCAGGGCCGCGTGGTCGCGTTCGAGAAGCACCTGCTGTCGATGAAGGACAACAACCAGACCGCCAACCTGGCTGACCTGGTCGATGCCGGCGTGCGCTCGTTCAAGATCGAAGGCCGCTACAAGGATGTGGCCTATGTGAAGAACATCACCGCCCACTACCGCAAGGAGCTCGACGCCATCCTCGAAGGCCGCCCGGAGCTGGCCCGCGCCTCCAGCGGCCGCACCGAGCACTTCTTCGTGCCCGACCCGGACAAGACCTTCCACCGCGGCAGCACCGACTACTTCGTCACCGACCGCAAGGTCGACATCGGCGCCTTCGACTCGCCAACCTTCACCGGCCTGCCGGTGGGTGTGGTGGAAAAGGTCGGCAAGCGCGACCTGCAGGTGGTTACCGAGGTGCCGCTGACCAACGGCGACGGCCTCAATGTGCTGGTCAAGCGCGAAGTGGTGGGTTTCCGCGCCAACATTGCCGAACCGCGTGGCGAGTTCGAGGAAGACGGCGAGAAGCGCTACCGCTACCGCGTCGAGCCCAACGAAATGCCCGAAGGCCTGCACAAGCTGCGGCCCAACCACCCGCTGTCGCGCAACCTCGACCACAACTGGCAGCAAGCCCTGCAACGCACCTCGGCCGAGCGCCGCGTCGGCGTGCAATGGCAGGCGGTACTGCGCGAACAACGCCTGGCGTTGACCGTCACCAGCGAGGAAGGCGTGAGCGTGCAAGTGGCACTGGACGGCCCGTTCGGCCCGGCCAACAAGCCGCAGCAGGCGCTGGACCAGCTGCACGACCTGCTCGGCCAGCTGGGTACCACCATGTACCACGCCGACAGCATCGAGCTGGACGCCCCGCAGGCGTACTTCGTCCCCAACTCGCAGCTCAAGGCCCTGCGCCGCGAAGCCATCGAGGCGCTGACTGCAGCACGGGTGCAGGCGCACCCGCGTGGCGGGCGCAAGGCCGAGACCACGCCACCGCCGGTATACCCCGAGTCGCACCTGTCGTTCCTGGCCAACGTGTACAACCAGAAGGCCCGCGACTTCTACCACCGCCACGGCGTGCAACTGATCGACGCGGCCTACGAGGCCCATGAAGAGCACGGCGAAGTGCCGGTGATGATCACCAAGCACTGCCTGCGCTTCTCCTTCAACCTGTGCCCCAAGCAGGCCAAGGGCGTGACAGGCGTGCGCACCAAGGTGGCGCCGATGCAGCTGATTCAGGGTGATGAAGTGCTGACCCTGAAGTTCGACTGCAAGCCGTGCGAAATGCACGTGATCGGCAAGATGAAAAGCCACATCATCGACCTGCCGACCCCGGGCAGCGCGGTTGCGCAGGTGGTTGGGCATATCAGCCCGGAAGACCTGCTGAAGACCATTCCGCGCGGGCCGCATTGATCGGTAGCTTGTAAGGGCCCTTTCGCGGGCACGCCCGCTCCCACAGGGATCACGCCAATACATGACCTTTGCGCTGCTGCTCAGCGAATCTGATGCTTGTGCAGCAACCGATAGAAAGTCGGCCGCGATATACCTAGCACCTTGGCCGCCACGCTCAGGTTGTCACTGTGCCGGCTGAGTACATCGCACAGCGCCTGGCGCTCGGCCCGGTGCTTGTACTCCTCCAGCGTACCCAGCGGTTGCTGCATCTGGTCAAGGGTCTGCAATCCCAGGTCCTGCGCCTCTATTTGCCGACCTTCGGCCAGCACCAGCCCGCGCCGCACCCGGTTGGCCAACTCGCGGACATTGCCCGGCCAGTCATGCCGACCCATGGCCGCCAGGGCGTGGTCGCTGAACGAACGCGGTCGACGCCCGGTTTCCAGGCTGTAGAAATGGGCAAAATGGCTGGCCAGCATCGACAGGTCGCCATGCCGGTCGCGCAAAGGCGCGGTCACTACCTGCAACACGTTCAGGCGGTAATACAGGTCTTCGCGAAAACGCCCTTGCTCGATGGCCCTTTCCAGGTCCACGTGGGTAGCCGCCAGCACCCGCACATCCACCGGGATCGGCTGGCTGCCCCCCACGCGTTCGATGTGCTTTTCCTGCAGAAAGCGCAGCAAGTTGGCTTGCAACTCCAGCGGCAGGTCGCCAATTTCGTCGAGGAACAACGTACCACCATGGGCCGCTTCGATGCGCCCGGCCTTGCGCTGATGAGCACCGGTGAAGGCGCCCTTCTCATGGCCGAACAGTTCCGACTGGATCAAGTGCTCGGGGATCGCCCCGCAGTTGATGGCAATGAACGGCTGTTCGCTGCGTTGCGACTGCCGGTGCAGGGTGCGAGCCACCAGTTCCTTGCCGGTGCCGCTTTCACCGCGGATCAGCACCGGCGATTCAGTAGGCGCCAGCTTGCCCAGCAGCTTGCGCAACTCGCGAATCGGGCGGCTGTCACCGAGCAGCTCGTGGCTGGTTTCATCCACCCTCGCCACCCCTTTGCCACGCAGGCGCGCCATGCCGAAGGCCCGGCCCAGGGTGACCTGCACGCGGGAAACGTCGAACGGCAAGGTGTGGAAGTCGAAGAACCATTCACAAACGAAATCGCCGACGGCCGGCATGCGCAACTGTTCGGCGCTGAGCACGGCAATCCATTCGGTGTTGCTGCGCTTGATCAAGTCCTTGACCCCGTCCGGGCGCCTGAGGTGCGACGCCTGCAAGCGCAACAGGCCCACATCGCAAGGATGATCCAGCGCGGCACCGAGCATGCAGCTGTCCACATCCCAGCCTGCGCTGCGCAATCCAGGCAATAAACGGTGGCAGTCATCGCAGGGGTCGACGATGAGCAAACGGCGTTGGGCGGCAGGCTGCTGCATGACCGATCCTTGGCGCCAGTTTTCGGTTTTTTGAAATAAAACAGTAAGTTGTGGCGCCCGATTAACAGTAGCAACGAAGTTGACGGTTCCCAGTACCGTCTGTCTGCCGAATCATTTTTTTACAATCAGTGACGGGAATTTTCGCACTTTGTCGACATCACATGGCGGCATGGGCAAGAACGGATTCGAACCTGGCAAATTTTTTTACAACCAATGTGTGACTCGCCCCCGGACAACGAGCATCAGTACACATAACCCCGCGCTGCACTTCGCGATAACCGAGGCGACTTTGAAGCAACGCGGACTTACCTGGATGTTTGGGACCATAGAGAGACCGAACCATGAATGCCCCGCTCCGTGTCAACGAAGCACTGCTGATTGCCGACCACGCCTTCGAACCTTTCCAGTGCGTAGCCTGGGATGCACCCAACGGTACTGGTGAACTGAGCCTGGCAGTGATCGACCGGACCAGCACCCGCATCGGCAGCAAGCAAGTGTCCTCGCGTATCTACTCCGACCCGGCCCAGTGGGCCAGCCTGATCGAGGAAGTGCGCGCCGAACTGTGCGAAAAAGGTTACGACCTGCAACCATGGTCAATGCCGAAGTAATATCGGCCGGCAAACCAAGTGCGTGCACCGCCACGCACTTGTACAACTTCCGGGTTGCTGTTCTTGCAACTTTTCTTATTGCGACATAGTGTCGCATCGATACTTTTTCAATCCACCAACCTGAACTGTTGCAGGTGCTGGTAATCAGCCTGAAGTTGTTGCGCCAGACGCTGCGCACGGCCCAGGCGCACTGGCGCCAGTTCCATATCCACCAGCAAAGTGGCACACGGCATCGGCTGCACGGTATTCCAGTGCTGCAGCCGACCGTCGGTAAACACCAGGCAGCGCAATGCTTCTTCAGGGTGGGCCCGTTGCCGCGCCTGCAACCAGTGCCGAGCCTGTTCCAGTGCTGCGATCAACGGTGTGCCGCCACCGGCACCCAAGGCTTGCAACCAGGGTTGCAAAGCGGCCGAGGCCTTCAGGCCGTGGCGCTGCCACTGCGGCGTGCGCCCGCTGGCGGTAAGCAGGGCCAGCCGGGCACGCTGGCGGTAGGCCTGGTCGAACAGCGCCGCCAGCAGCCCTTTGGTTTGTGCCAGCGCCTGGTGGCGGCGGGTCGAGGCAGACGCATCGACGATTACCAGCCACAGTTCTGCAGGCTTGGCCTGGCGTTGTTGCCAGCACAGGTCCTGGCGCTGGCGTGGCCGGCCCTTGAGCAGGGTCGGCAGCCAGGCCACCCGACCGGCCGCGGCACTGCGCGCCCGGCCTCGGCTGGCACCGTACTGCTTGCCTGCGCCTGCTTTGGCATCCGCCCCTTTGGCAGGTGGCTGGGGGATGCTCAGGGCTTTTTTGCCCAGTTCGGCACCTCGCGGCGGGCGCCGCTGGCCACGGGCTGCGCAGCCATCGCGCCCCAGTCGCCCTGCCCGCCCTGTTCGCCAGGGTTGCCTGCGCCGTGCCGATCGGGTTGTTGCTCAGGCTGCTGCGGTGCCGCAGGGGGGTTGGCCTGGGGCGCAACGCGGCGGCGATGGCGCAAGGCGAACTCGGCCACTGCATCGACATCGGCCTCCTCTATGGCCTCGCCACCGCGCCAGGCACAGTGGGCGCGTGCGGCGCGCAGCCAGACCAGGTCGGCGCGCAGGCCGTCGACCCCGGCGGCGTAGCAGCGTTCGGTGATCCAGGCCAGCGCCTGGTCGTCCAGCGCAATGCCGGCCAGGGCCTGGCGTGCCGCCTGGCAGCGCTCGCGCAATTGCGCCTGGGCCTCGGCCCATTGCGCGCAGAAGGCCTGAGGGTCGCTGTCGAAGGCCAGGCGGCGGCGAATGATCTGCTGACGCGCATCAGGCTCGGGCAAGCCTTCCAGGGCCACGTTGAGGCCAAAACGATCGAGCAACTGCGGGCGCAGTTCGCCCTCCTCCGGGTTCATGGTGCCGATCAGTACAAAGCGGGCGCTGTGCCGGTGCGAGATGCCGTCGCGCTCGATGCGGTTGGTGCCACTGGCCGCCACATCAAGCAGCAGGTCGACCAGGGTATCGGGCAGCAGGTTGACCTCATCGACATACAGCACGCCGCCATCGGCCTGGGCCAGCACCCCCGGGGAAAACTGCGCCTTGCCCTGCCCCAGCGCGGCATCCAGGTCGAGGGTGCCGACCAACCGTTCTTCGCTGGCGCCCAGTGGCAGGGTGACGAACGGGCCCTCGCCGAGCAGGTCGGCCAAGCCACGGGCCAGGGTGCTCTTGGCCATGCCACGCGGCCCCTCGATCAGCACGCCGCCGATTTTCGGGTCGATGGCGGTCAGGCACAGCGCCAGTTTCAGGTCGTCGGCACCGACCACGGCTGCCAGTGGAAATTGCACGGGTTCACTCATTTCAAGCCTGTTCCTCGCCGTCGAGCAGTTGTTCCTCGAGGGCTTCGCGGTAGTCGCCAGGCGCCTGCCACAGGCCGCGCTGCTGGGCCTCCAGCAAACGCTCGGTAAGGTCGCGCAGGGCCTCGGGGTTGTGCTCGCGCATGAAGTCGCGGGTCGCCGGGTCGAGCACGTAGGCATCGGCCAGCGCCTGGTAATGATGGTCGTCGATCAGCTGCGTGGTGGCGTCGAAGGCAAACAGGTTGTCGACCGTCGCCGCCATCTCGAAGGCGCCTTTGTAGCCATGGCGCTTGACCCCGTCGATCCACTTCGGGTTCAGCGCCCGGGCGCGGATGACCCGGTTCAGCTCCTCCTTGAGGGTGCGGATGCGCGGCCGGTCGGCCTGGCTGTGGTCGCCGTGGTAACTGGCCACTGCGGCACCGGACAAGGTTTCCGACGCCGCCAGCATGCCACCCTGGAACTGGTAGTAGTCGTTGGAATCGAGCAGGTCGTGTTCGTGGTTGTCCTGGTTCTGCAGCACCGCCTGCACCTTGGCCAGGCGCTGGGCGAACTGGGCGCGGGCCGGGGTACCGTCGTCGCTGGCGCCGTAGGCATAGCCGCCGTGGTTGAGGTAGACCTCGGCCAGGTCGTCGCGGCTGTGCCACAGGCGCCCGTCGATGGCGTTCTGCACCCCGGCGCCGTAGGCCCCGGGCTTGGCACCGAACACCCGCCAGCCAGCCTGGCGCGCGGCCTGCTCGGCGTCCACGCCCTGCGCCTGCAGCGCGGCACGCTCGCTACGCACGCGGGCGGCCAGGGGGTTGAGATCGTCGGGCTCGTCCAGCGCGGCCACCGCCTGCACTGCGGCATCGAACAGGCGGATGAGGTTGCCGAAGGCATCACGGAAAAAGCCGGAAACGCGCAAGGTCACGTCCACCCGCGGGCGGTCGAGCAGGCTGAGCGGCAGGATCTCGAAATCGTCGACCCGCTGGCTGCCGGTGGCCCACACCGGTCGCACGCCCATCAGCGCCATGGCCTGGGCGATGTCGTCGCCACCGGTACGCATGGTTGCCGTGCCCCACACCGAAAGGCCGAGTTGGCGCAGGTGATCGCCGTGGTCCTGCAGGTGGCGTTCGAGGATCAGGTTGGCCGAGGCGAAGCCCAGGCGCCAGGCGGTGGTGGTGGGCAGGTTGCGCACGTCCACGGTATAGAAGTTGCGACCGGTGGGCAGCACGTCCAGGCGCCCACGGCTGGGCGCGCCACTGGGGCCGGCGGGCACGAAACGCCCGGCCAGCGCCGCCAGCAGGCCATTCATTTCGGCGCTGCCGCAGGCATCCAGGCTGGGTGCCACCGCTTCGCGCAGCGCCTGCACCACGTCGTGCACCGGCTGCCATTCGCTCTGGGCTGGTAACTGTGCGGTGCCGCCCAGCGCCTGGTCGATTACCTGCAGCGCCAACAGTTCGAGGCGTTCGCGGGTATCGCCACAGGTGCGCCAGGGTTCGCTGCTCATGGCCTGCAACTGCTCGGGGCGTGAGCCCTGCCACGGCTGCCCGAGCTCGCAATCGAGCGGGTCGAAACCTGGCACCAGCGCCTTGGCCAAAGCCCGCAGCAGGCTGGCATTGCCGCCGCGACCGTCGCCACGCTCGACCCGCAACAGCGCCAGCAAGGTATCCAGGCGCAGCCGGCCTTCCGGGGACTGGCCGAACACATGCAGGCCATCGCGAATCTGCGATTCCTTCAGGTCGCACAGGTAGGTGTCCAGGCGTGGCAGCCACACGGCGGCATCGTCCAGTTGGCCTTCCAGCTGCAGTTCGCGGTCGATGTGGTTGGCCTTGACCAGTTCGAGAATGTCGCGCTGCAACTCGCGGGCGCGCCGCGGGTCGAGCAGCTGCGCTTCGTAGAACTCATCGGCCAATTGCTCCAGGTGGCGCAACGGGCCATAGGTTTCGGCACGGGTCAGCGGCGGCATCAGGTGGTCGATGATCACCGCCTGGGTGCGGCGCTTGGCCTGGGCCCCCTCGCCCGGGTCGTTGACGATGAACGGGTAGATATTCGGCAGCGGGCCGAGCAAGGCGTCCGGCCAGCACTGCGCCGACAACCCGACGCCCTTGCCGGGCAGCCATTCGAGGTTGCCGTGCTTGCCGACGTGGATCAACGCGTCGGCGGCAAAGGCATGGCGCAGCCAGAAGTGAAACGCCAGGTAGCCGTGCGGCGGCACCAGGTCCGGGTCGTGGTACACCGCGCTGGGGTCCACCTGGTAGCCCCGCGCCGGCTGGATGCCGACGAAGGTCAAGCCAAAGCGCAGGCCGGCCACCATCAGCCGGCCACTGCGGTACATCGGGTCCTGCTGCGGTGGCCCCCAGCGCTCCAGCACGGCCTGGCGGTTGGCCTCGGGCAGGCGCTCGAAGGCGGCCTGGTAGTCGGCCAGGCTCAGGCTCTGCGCGCAGGGGCGCAGGTCCAGATGGTCGAGGTCGTTGGTCACGCCGCCGAGCAACTGGTGGATCAGTTGCGTACCGCTGCCCGGCAAGTCGGCCAGCGGATAGCCTTCGGCCTGCAGGGCCTTGAGGATGTTCAGCGCCGCCGCTGGCGTGTCCAGGCCAACGCCGTTGCCAATGCGGCCATCCCGGGTCGGGTAGTTGGCCAGCACCAGGGCCACGCGCTTTTGCGCATTCGGCAGGCGCGCCAGTTCGACCCAGCGGCGGGCCAGTTTGGCGACAAATTCCATGCGCTCGGGGTGGGCGCGGTAGCAGACGACGTCGGACTGGCTGCGCTCGCTGCGCCAGGCCATGTCCTTGAAACTGACCGGGCGGGTGATGATGCGCCCGTCCAGTTCGGGCAGGGCAATGTGCATGGCCAGGTCACGCGCCCCCAGGCCCTGCTCGCTGGCTTCCCAGCCGGGCTGGTTGTCTTGCGCGCAGATGGCCTGCAGCACCGGGATGTCGCGACGGAACGGCCGCAGGTTGGGCCGTTCGGGGCTGGACAGGGCAAAGCCGGTGGTGTTGACCAGCACTTCGGCACCCACCTCGTCCAGCCAGGCTTCGACCTGCTCCAGGCAGGCGCTTTCCTTGAGGCTGGCCACGGCGATCGGCAACGGGTTGAGCCCGGCGGCCTGCAGGCGCTGGCAGAACACATCGATGAACGCGGTGTTGGCCGCCTGCAGGTGCGAGCGGTAGAACAGCAGTGGCGCCACCGGTTGCTCGGGATGCCACTGCGGGTACCAGTCCTCCAGCGTGGCGCTGCCCTTGGCCGGGTGATACACGGCGGTGCGCGGCAAAGGCTGCGGCTCGTCCCAGGCATAGTCGCGGCCCAGCCACTGGCTGGCCAGGCAGTTGAACAGGTTGATGGCATTGGCCTTGCCGCCCTGGCGCAAGTAGTGCCAGAGCCGCTCGGCCTGCTCGCCGCTGACACTGCCCAGGCTGGTCAGCTCCGGGTCCGAGCGGTCGTCGCCCGGCACCAGGATCAGTTGCACGCCACGGCCAGCCAGTTCGACCAGTTGCTCGACGCCATAGCGCCAGTAGCCGACGCCGCCGTGCAGCGACACCAGGATGACTTTGGCATGGCGCAGCACCTGGTCGACGTACAGGTCGACCGAGGCATGGTTCTGTACCTGCATCGGGTTGGCCAGGCGCAGGCTGGGGTAATCCTCGGGCAATTGCTCGGCGGTATCGGCGAGCAATGCCAGGTGCGAATCGCCGCTGCAGAGAATCACCAGCTCGGCGGGCGTCTGGCCGAGGTCGGCAATGCTGTCATCCGGCACGAAGCCGCCGGGCTGGGTCCGCAGCAGGTGCATGGGTCAGGCGCCCAGTGCCTGGCGCAGGCGCGCTTCCAGCTGGGCGGCGTCGAGGTCCTGGCCGATCAGCACCAGGCGGGTGATGCGCGGCTCGTCGGCGCGCCAGGCGCGGTCGAAGTGCTTGTCGAAACGGGTGCCCACGCCTTGTACCAGCAGGCGCATCGGCTTGCCCGGGATGGCAGCGAAGCCTTTGGCGCGCAGGATGCCGAATTCCACCACCAGCTGGGTCAGGGCGTCGAGCAGCAGGCTTTCGTCGGCTTCGGGCAGGTCGATGGAGATGGAGTCGAAGGCGTCGTGGTCATGATCGTCATGGTCATCGCCGTCATGATGCGAATCGTGGTGGGTACGGCGGCCATCGATGTGCGCCTCGGACTCGGCGCCCACGCCCAGCAGTACCTCCAGCGGCAGCTTGCCGCTGCTGGCCTCGATCACCTTGACCGCCGGCGGCAGTTCTTCGGCCACCTCGGCGCGGACCTTGGCCAGGCCTTGGGCGTCGATCAGGTCGGCCTTGTTCAGCACCACCAGGTCGGCGCTGGCCAGCTGGTCGGCGAACAGTTCGTGCAGCGGCGACTCGTGGTCCAGGTTGGGGTCGAGCTTGCGCTGGGCATCGACCTGGTCCGGGTAGGCGGCGAAGGTGCCGGCGGCCACGGCCGGGCTGTCGACCACCGTGATCACCGCGTCGACGGTGCAGGCATTGCGGATTTCCGGCCACTGGAAGGCTTGCACCAGCGGTTTGGGCAGGGCCAGGCCGCTGGTTTCGATGAGGATATGGTCCAGGTCGCCACGGCGTGCCACCAGCTCGCGCATCACCGGAAAGAACTCTTCCTGCACGGTGCAGCACAGGCAGCCGTTGGCCAGCTCGTAGACGCGGCCGGTGGCTTCTTCTTCGGTGCAACCGATGCTGCACTGCTTGAGGATTTCGCCGTCGATGCCCAGTTCGCCGAACTCGTTGACGATCACCGCAATGCGGCGGCCCTGGGCGTTGTCGAGCATGTGGCGCAGCAAGGTAGTCTTGCCCGAGCCGAGGAAGCCGGTGACGATGGTGACGGGGAGCTTGGCCAGTGTTTTCATGTCGCATTGCCCTTGGCAGATTGGCGCGGGCATGCAGGACGACAGCCACGGGCCAGGCCGGCCGGGCTTGTTCGCCACCGGATCACCCCGCCCGGTTGAAAGTCGAAAACGTGACGAGGCAGGTCTCCTGGCTCGCACCGTTCCATGTGCCCGCTGGTGCAGCGGGCTGGCGGGATGACGCCTTCCCGCGCGCGGGCGCAGTGGCTGTGTCGATCCGTTGTCGGTGCTTACAGTTGCGGGGGCAGCCGCGGCTTGTACCGCGTTCCCGTCTTAGCTTCGGCCTGGCCGAAGAACCTCGAAGTGGCAAGGCTACGCAGTGGCTGGCAGGTGGTCAACCATTGCTGTCGGGCTGGCCGACAACAAGTGGCGCAACTGCGTTACAGTGGTGGCTTTGAGCAGCGAGGCACCCCGGTGAAACCCCTGAACAAGCGCGATTTGGCACGCCTGGAGCGTGAACTGGTGGTTTGCCTGACCGAAGCCTGCGAAACCGCCAAGGCGGAGATCGTCGGTTTCAGCTGGCTTACCCATCGTCTTGCTCCCGAGGATTTTCCGGCCAGCCTGCGTATTACCTGGGTGTTCGAGCGAGAGGCCGACAAAGCCGCCGCCGTGGCGGGCGACGCGAAGGTACGCATGCTGGCGCTGACCGGCCTGGCTTTGGAACAGGCCGGCATTGAGCTGGATCATCCGGCCTGGCATGTGCGGTTTGACAGTGAAGAGGCCTGCCGGCAGAGCCACGGGGGCGACTGGAGCAAGCGCTTGATGGGGCGCTGAACCAGGGGCATGCGCGGTCCTGGCTCTTCCTGCCTGCACTGGGCACCGGCTTCGCCGGTGTTCGCGGGCACCCCCGCTCCCACAGGGTCCGCGGCGCACTCGCGGAATCTGTTTTCCCGCGACAACGATGCCTCTATCCGTTAGGCTACGCATTCCCCTGTCACGAGGTATTCGTCCAATGCGCCATTGATGCCGCCGTCCCTTCGACGGCCAGTCTTCAGCCTCCGGTTCGCTCCGGAGATGTCGCGGCATTTGTGGAGTTGTGCATGACGAACACGTCGATCCTGACGCTGGACAGCGTCTCCTTGGCCTTGCCTGACGGCAGGCTGTTATTTACCGACCTCAGCGAAACCTTCGACCAACGCCGCACCGGCCTGGTTGGGCGCAACGGTGTGGGCAAGAGCCTGCTCGGGCAGATACTTGCCGGCCAGCGCGAACCAAGCAGCGGCCAGTGTCGGCACCTTGGGCGCATCCATCTTCTGGACCAGCAGGTGATCGAGCGCAGCGCCACGGTCGCCGACCTGGCCCAGGTGGGCGCGGTGCTCGCTGCGCTGGAGCGCATCGAGCAAGGCAGCGTCGCACCCAGTGACTTCGACACTGTCGGCGAACGCTGGGATATCCGCGAGCAATTGCAGGGGCACCTGCAACGCCACGGCCTGGGCCAGCTCGACTGGCACCAGCCCGCCCACAGCCTGAGCGGTGGCCAGGCCATGCGCGTGGCGCTGGTCGGCGCCTGGCTCAGCGAAGCGGACTACCTGATCCTCGACGAACCGAGCAATCACCTGGACAGCAACGCCCGCGCCCAACTGCTGAGCATGATCGAAGCCTGGGACCGGGGCTTGCTGGTGATCAGCCATGATCGCAGCCTGCTCGCGCACATGACGCGCATCGTCGAATTGTCCAGCCTGGGCTTGCAGGCCTATGGCGGCAACTACAGCTTCTATTCGGCCCAAAAAGCCAGCCAGACCGCGCAGGCCCAACAGCAACTTGCCCGGCTGAAACAGGAGCAGCAACGCCAGGCGCGCGAACTGCAGCGCCAGCGCGAAGACCTGGAACGTCATCAGGCCCGCGCCGGGCGCAACGCCAGGCACGCCAACCAGGCCAAGATCCTGGTCGACCGCCAGCAGGAACGCAGCCAGGCCACTGCGGGCAAGCAGCGCCGCGACCATCGCGACGCCCGGCAGGCGCTGCAGAGAAAAGTGCGTGACGCCGCCCGCGAAGTCGAGCAGGACATCGCCATTACCCTGCATGCACCCACGCCGCAGCGCCATCCGGGCCGCGAAGTGCTTGCCTTGCAGGCGCTGCACCTGCCCCGCGGCACGCGCAAACCACTGAACCTGCGCTTGTGCCTGGGCCAGCGGGTGGGCCTGGTCGGCGCCAATGGCAGTGGCAAGTCCACCCTGCTCAGGCTGATGAACGGTGAGTTGCCAGCACCGCCCGACAGCCTGCGCCTCAGTGGTGAAACCGCCCTGCTCGACCAGCACTGCAGCGCACTACCAGGCCACACCAGCGTGCTCGACCACCTGCGCCAGGCAAACCCGTCACTGGCCCAGGGCGACTTGCGCAGCCGCCTGGCGCAACTGGGCCTGGATGCGGCCCGCATCGAACTGCCCAGCGGCCTGCTCAGCGGCGGTGAGCGGATGAAGGCAGCACTGGCCGCCGTGCTATACCGCGAACGGCCGCTCGACCTGTTGCTGCTGGACGAACCCGGCAACCACCTGGACCTGCCGTCACTGGCCGCACTGGAACACATGCTCGGGCAGTTTCGCGGGGCGCTGGTGGTGGCGTCCCACGACCAGGTACTGCTCGACCAGCTGGCGCTGGACGAGTACCTGCACCTGTAGAAGCCGCAATGAATGCATTGCAGGCTATCAATTCGTGACTGGCCGTTCCCGATCTGCCACGGATGTATTATGGTGGCGTGGTGCGCATATAACAGCAGCCCGAGCAATCGGGCACTTGCAAGACAATGAGGGTGTCATGAGCAACGAAAGCATTAATTGGGACAAGCTGGGTTTCGACTACATCAAGACCGACAAACGCTACCTGTCCGTATGGCGCAATGGCGAGTGGGACAAAGGCACCCTGACCGAAGACAACGTACTGCACATCAGTGAAGGCTCCACGGCCCTGCACTACGGCCAGCAGTGCTTCGAAGGCCTCAAGGCCTACCGTTGCAAGGACGGTTCGATCAACCTGTTCCGCCCGGACCAGAACGCCGCCCGCATGCAGCGCAGCTGCGCCCGCCTGCTGATGCCGCAGGTGCCGACCGATGTGTTCATCGAGGCGTGCAAGCAAGTGGTCAAGGCCAACGAGAAGTTCGTGCCACCGCATGGTAAAGGCGCCCTCTACCTGCGTCCGTTCGTGATCGGCACCGGTGACAACATTGGCGTGCGCACCGCCCCCGAGTTCATCTTCTCGATCTTCGCCATCCCGGTTGGCTCGTACTTCAAGGGCGGCATGAAGCCGCACAACTTCCAGATCTCCAGCTTCGACCGCGCAGCCCCCCAAGGCACTGGCGCGGCCAAGGTCGGTGGCAACTACGCCGCCAGCCTGCAGCCGGGTGCAGAAGCGAAGAAAGCCAACTTCGCCGACGCCATCTACCTCGACCCGCTGACCCACACCAAGATCGAGGAAGTCGGTTCGGCCAACTTCTTCGGCATCACTGCCAACAACGAGTTCGTCACCCCGAAATCGGCTTCGGTGCTGCCAGGCATCACCCGCCTGTCGCTGATGGAACTGGCGCAATCGCGCCTGGGCCTGACCGTGATCGAAGGCGATGTGGAAATCAACAAGCTGGACCGCTTCATCGAAGCCGGCGCCTGCGGTACCGCTGCGGTGATCACCCCGATCGGCGGCATCGAGTACAACGGCAAGCTGCACGTGTTCCACGACCTGGAAAAGGTCGGTCCGGTTACCCAGAAGCTCTACAACGAGCTGACCGGCATCCAGAGCGGTGACGTGGAAGCACCAGCTGGCTGGATCGTCAAGGTTGCCTGAGGCGCTTTAACGGTTTGAAAAAAGGGGCATGCCAGCGATGGCATGCCCCGTTTTTTTTTGCGAACTTATGCTCGAAAACATGTCCCTGTGGGAGCGGGCGTGCCCGCGAAGCAGGCACAACAGTGGATGGCACGGGCTTTGCCCGTGTTCGCGGGCAAGCCCGCTCCCACAGGGATCGCGCCACCTTTTAGAATTTGAGCAAGAAAGCTGCTCCTACAAGGACGCGCTCACGCAAGGCGACGCTGCATCAGCAGGTGCCGGGCTTTGTCGAAGGCCCAGTTGTACAGCACGGTGTAGGGCAGGATGATCACGAAGAAGCCCAACTCCACCATGAACGCCTGCAGCAACGAAATCTCCAGCATCCACGCCGCCACCGGCAGGCACCACACCACCAGCCCGGCTTCGAAGCCCAGGCCGTGCACAAAGCGTGCGCTGGCCTTCCAGTGGATGCGTTCGACCCGCACGTAGCGATCGACCAGCGCGTTGTAGACCATGTTCCACAGCATGGCGATCACCGACAGGGTCACCGCCAGCGCCCCTGCCGTCGCCAGCGACTTGCCCATGATCCAGGACAACAGCGGCGCACACAGCAGCACGGCGAACACTTCATAACCGACGGCGTGAACCAGGCGTTCGGTGAAAGAGACGTTTTTCATTGCAAATTCCATCCATTGCGTGAGTCGTGCTTCCTATTTTCTTTGATAGAACTGATACTCTCGACATAGCTACCATCGGTTTTATCAATACCATGCGCTACTCACCTGAAGCTCTGGTCGCCTTTGTCGAAGCTGCATCGCTGGGTTCGTTTTCCGCTGCGGCGCGCAAGTTGCGCAAAAGCCAGTCCACCATCAGCATCGCCATCGCCAATTTCGAGGCCGATGTGGGTTGCCCGTTGTTCGAGCGTGGCGGTCGTCACCCCACGCTGAACGAGGCTGGGCGGCAGGTGCTGAGCCATGTCGAGGCAATTCTCGATGCCAGCGCCCAGCTCGATGCCCTGGCGGTGCGGTTGGCGGAAAACGTCGAGGCTCTGGTCTCGGTGGTGATGTCGGACAGCTACAGCGTGACCTTCCAGGGCGCGGTGATGGCCCGCTTCGCCCAGCACTACCCACATACCGAGCTGCGCTGCGGCCCGTCGGAAGATGCCGATGTGATCGAGCTGATCCAGCAGGGCCTGGCCCACATCGGCATTCTTGCCACCCAGCCCAGCTACCCCGCTGACGTTGCCGTGGCACGCTTGCCCGAGCAGGCAGAGTTTGGGGTGTACGTGGCCAGCGGGCATCCGTTGGCGGCTTTGCCCCAGGTGCAGACGCAGCACCTGGAGAACGTCCGGCAGCTGTATATCAAGACCTATGCCCCCAGCTTGCACCACGGTCGTGGCCAGGCCTGGTCGGCACCGGACTACCTCACCCTGCTGGAGTTCGCCGTGCGCGGGTTCGGCTGGGCCGAACTGCCCAGGGCACTGGTGGCACGGTTTGGCAATGGGCTGGTGGAGCTGCAGGTGGCCGGGTACCCGCGACGGGTTGACATGGATGTGGCCTGGTCGAGCCGGCGCGCGCTCGGGCCGGCGGGGCAGTGGCTGGTGCGGCAGATGTTGGGGCAATAGGCCTTTATCGCCTGCAAGATCCTGGGGGCTGCTGCGCAGCCCGTCGCGACGCAAGGTCCTCCTACAGGGCACTAAAGCGAAAAATCCTACAACGTTTTAGGAAGCCCATTGCTCCCCCGCGAAGGCGTTCCTCGCTAGTGTTTTGGCCGTTGCGTCAAATCACTGGAAAAGGAACTCCTGATGAGCATCAGCAAAGCCATCC
>NZ_DKHD01000005.1:19196-19551 GCF_002453565.1 Pseudomonas sp. UBA6753
GCCTGGATCGCCTTCGCCAACGACCCCTGGCCCCGTGCGGTACTCGACCGCTATCGGCAAGGCATCGCCGACAGTGACCCGGGCACCCTCGCCCGCTTCGTCGAAGTGGACCTGCACACCGCACGCAACGACCCTGCCAGCCTCGGCATCGCCATGACCGACAGCTTCCGCTTCGGCCTGGAACAGGTGCTGGAGTTCTCGACCTTTTCTTCTGCCAGGTTTACCAGCGCTCATGGCTTTTACAGCCGCCTGGGCCGCTGGCATGAAACCCGCACGCATGTGCGCAATGTCATCCAGCAGGAACAACTGCCCAATGGCCTGCTGGCGCTGACGCTGCCCGACCCGGTCGGCATGG
>NZ_DKHD01000025.1:0-22186 GCF_002453565.1 Pseudomonas sp. UBA6753
TCGGTACCGGTAACAAGGTGTCGATCGGCCTGACCCGCAGTGAGTACCAGACCAAGTACAACTTCGGCTTCACCGACCCCTACTTCACCGCCGATGGCGTCAGCCTGGGCTACAACCTGTTCTACAACAGCACCGACTACAGCGATTACTACGACGACGGCGTTTCCTATTACGCGATCGACAGCTACGGTGCCGGGGTCAGCTTTGGCTACCCGATCAACGAAACCTCGCGCCTGACCTATGGCCTGACCCTGCAGCACGACAATATCTCGCCCGGCACCTACAGCGCCGACGAGATCTACGACTTCATCGCCCGCGAAGGCAAGAGTTTCAACAACCTCAAGGCCTCGATCGGCTGGTCGGAATCAACCTTGAACAAAGGCGTGCTGGCTACCCGCGGCCACTCGCAGAGCCTGACGCTGATGGCCACCCCCCCTGGCAGCGACCTGTCGTTCTACAAGCTGGACTACAGCGGCCAGACCTACCTGCCGCTAACCAGCAACACCTCGCTGCGCCTGCATACCAGCCTGGGCTACGGCGACGGCTATGGCTCCACCGACGGGCTGCCGTTCTATGAAAGCTACACCGCAGGTGGGCTGGGTTCGGTGCGCGGGTTCAAGGACGGCAGCCTCGGCCCGCGCAATACCCCGGCCACCGGCACCTACGCCAGCGCCGGGCAGGCCTATTACTCCGACCGTGACACCGACGTGCTGGGCGGCAACATCCTAATTGCCGGCGGTGCCGAATACATCTTCCCGTTGCCGTTCGTGAAGGACCAGAGCCAGCTGCGCAGCTCGGTGTTCGTCGATGCCGGCAACGTGTACGCCGACACCTGCTACCTGTCGACCACCCAGGGCTGCGGCAGCGTGGACCTGGCACAGATGGCCGTGTCGCTGGGGGTTGGCGTGACCTGGTACAGCCCAATGGGGCCGTTGAGTTTCAGCCTGGCGGCACCGCTGAAGAAGCCGGATGGGGCAGAAACCCAGATCTTCCAGTTCTCGCTGGGCCAGACCTTCTGATGCCTGATGCCGTAACGCGCTGGCGTTGAGCATTACCCGCTTTTACCCCTGCTTAACCCAAGTTGACAGTGACCTTGCTTAAGCTGGCCAGGACTCGTACCCCGCCCAGCAGGACATGCCCATGCCACCCTTCACACCATGCTTCCCCACTTCACTGCGCCCCGACGAAGTCCCGGTCGCGCTACTCGACCTGGTCCAGCAGCGCCTGGCCGGGCTGCTCGGCCCGCGCTTCACCGTGGTGCTGGGCGGCAGTGGCAACGGTGCCGGGGTCAGCCACTACCACCTGGCAATCCAGCACAACCAGAGCGGTGTTTCCCTGGAGGACACCGGCGCCGTCGGCACCGGCTTCATCGAGCGCCTGCTGCGCATGGCCACCCAAGTCAAGGCCATGCTCGACTCGGCCACGTTCAGCAGCATGGGCAGCAACGACCCGCGCCGCCCACTGGTGTGGATCAGCGAGCTGGCCAGCCCCAAGGAAATGATTACAATGCATGCCCCAACCTGAAATATGTTTTTCCCATGAAATCACTGCTTTACGCCGTATCCTTACTGTTTTCCTTCACCCTCCCTGCCCTGGCCAGCCCACCGGCGACCTTCACCGAGGCCAAGGTGGTGGCCAAGCAGAAGGTGTACATGGACCAGGCCAGCAGTGCCATGGGCGACCTGTACTGCGGTTGCAAATGGGCCTGGGTGGGCAAGTCTGGCGGGCGTATCGATGCCGCCTCTTGTGGCTACCAGACACGCAAGCAGCAGAACCGCGCCGAACGCACCGAATGGGAGCACATCGTGCCGGCCTACACCTTCGGCAACCAGCGCCAGTGCTGGAAGAACGGTGGCCGCGAGCATTGCGTGGATGACGACCCGGTGTTCCGCGCCATGGAGGCCGACCTGTTCAACCTGTACCCGGCAGTGGGCGAGGTCAACGGCGACCGCAGCAATTTCAACTACGGCATGGTTGCTGGCAATGCAGGGCAATACGGGCAGTGCTCCACCAAGGTCGACTTCGTGCAGCGTGCTGCCGAACCACGTGACGAAGTGAAAGGCCTGGTCGCCCGCACCACCTTCTACATGTACGACCGTTACAAGCTGAGCATGTCGCGCCAACAGCAGCAGTTGCTGATGGCCTGGGACAAACAGCACCCGGTGTCGGCCTGGGAGAAAGAGCGTGACCGGCGCATTGCCGCGATCATGGGCCATGCCAACCCCTTCGTGACCGGGGAACGCAAATGGACCGCCAACTACAAGCCAGTCGGCAGTGGCGTGGTGCAAGCGGTGCCGGCGAAGGCTGCCAAGCCAGAGGCCAAGCCGAGCCTGGCCAGTGCCGGGTCGGTGGGGGCGGTGCTTGGCAACCGCAACAGCCACGTCTATCACCTTTCCGTCGGCTGCCCGGGCTATACCCAGGTCACCGCGAAGAACCAGGTCACCTTCGCCACAGAGGGTGAGGCGCAGGCAGCGGGTTATCGCAAGGCGGGCAACTGCCGCTGATCGCCTTCCTCGGGGCCTGCGCGGCCCCCTTGCAATCGAGCGGGCTGCACGGCAGCCCGCAACAATGACCATCCGTCGCCCAGACGGCACCCCACTCCCCGCCCCCAGCCCAACGAATGACAGATCATCCGCAAAGGAGACGTTCCATGATCCGCATTCGCCCACTCTCACTGTGCCTTGCCCTTGCCCTGGCCAGCGTCACTGGCACCAGCTTCGCCGCCACCGACACAGACACCGACAGCCGCCCGCAAACCGACCAGTACGGTGGCAAGACTGCCGGTGAAGACAGCAGCGTCAACAGCCCAGGCAGCAGCAAAGCCAACGACAGCAGCGACACCGGCAGCAACAGCGATGCCGCCGACGGCGCCGCTGGTGGCTCCAACAGCACCGGCGAAGCCACCGGCTCCGGCGCCGGGCACTCGGGTGGCACCGCCGAGGACCAGGACAGCCATTGAGGCCGGCCTGGGCTACACTGCGCCGGAACGCCCTGCCAAGGATTCACCATGAACCTCAAACTCTGGCTGCTCGCCGCCCTGCTGCCGTGCAGCGCCCTGGCCGTCGCTGGTGGCCAGGGCGCGCTGTCGATCAGTTCATCGTCGTTCACCGATGGCGGCGTGATCGCCTTGCAACAGGTTGGCCCGGACCCGGCCTGCGGTGCCGGCGAAGAGCGCACCCCGCAACTGAGCTGGGACAACCTACCCGCAGGCACCCAGTCGCTGGCCCTGATCATGTTCGACCCGGACGGCGGCAAGGGCATTGGCGTGGTCCACTGGATCGCCTACAACATCGACCCGGCCCAGGATGGGCTGAAGGAAGGCGTCGCCGGGCTGACCGGACAAGGCGTGACCGTGGGGCGCAACTCACGGGGCACGCTCAGCTACCGCGGCCCCTGCCCACCCGCCGGCGACAACCCGCACCACTACGCGCTGACGCTGATCGCCACCGACCTGCCATTGGGCACCCTGCCCGAAGGCCTGGACCGCAGCGGCCTGCTGCAACTGTTGCAAGGCCACGCGCTAGGGGCGCAGAGCCTGGTCGGGCGCTATGGCCATTGAATCGTGCGGTACAAAAACAATTGATCACCCCCATAGCATTTATCCATTGAATGGCCCGGCCGAACTGAAGTAAGCTCGGGCTCATTCATTGGAGAGCAACATGCCGAAACACACCCGCAACCACGCCAACCACACCGGTCGCAGCCTGCGTCCTGTGCTGGCCGTTGCCGGCTGCGTGGCACCTGCCAGCTATTACTTTGGGTATTGGTTTAGCCACTAGGCGCCGATACCCACACGGCGCCCACCTTCGAGGGGCCGCCGAACATGAGAATACTCAAACCCCCGGTCGGCTCCCCGACCGGGGGTTTTGCTTTTCAGGCCTTTGAACAACACCGATTCACATTGAGGACAGATTCATGAACTACGCCACTTATTACTACGCAAACACCTACGCCTGGCGATTTAGCCAATCCCGTTCGGGCCAGCCTGCCGCCTCCGTTCGGTCTTCCACAGGTGGCAATGCAGCAGCCAATACGAATTCAACGATCTGTCGAACACCTCGATAGGGCCGACCATGCGGGCCAGAACCCGCCGTCCGCCCAGGGAAAAAACGCCATGCAAGCTTCCAGCCTCGCCCTGACCCAGCCGCAAGCGGCCAACACCACCGTCAGCCAGCGCCTGCCCAGCCCGCACCTGCTCAAACAGCAAATGCCGCTGTCCAGCGAACTTACCCAGCAAGTCCATGCCCACCGCCAGGCCATCCGCGACATCCTCGAAGGCCGCGACCAGCGCCTGCTGGTGATCGTTGGCCCGTGCTCAATCCACGACCCGCGCTCGGCCCTGGAATACGCCGACCGCCTGGCCGCCCTCAGCCGCGAAGTCGACGACAAGCTGCTGCTGGTGATGCGCGCCTACGTCGAAAAACCCCGCACCACGGTCGGCTGGAAAGGCCTGGCCTACGACCCGCACCTCGATGGCAGCGACGACATGCACGCCGGCATCGCCCTGGCCCGCGGGCTGATGCTGAACATGATCGAACGCGGCCTGCCGGTTGCCACAGAACTGCTGCAGCCAATGGCCGCCGGCTACTTCGATGACCTTCTGGCCTGGGCCGCGATTGGCGCGCGCACCACCGAGTCGCAGATCCACCGCGAAATGGTCAGTGGTCTGGAGCTGCCGGTCGGCTTCAAGAACGGCACCGACGGCGGCATCGCCATCGCCAGCGACGCCATGCGCAGCGCCGCCCACCCGCACCGCCACTTCGGCATGGATGCGCAGGGCTACCCGGCCATCATCGAGACCTTGGGCAACCCGGACACCCACCTGGTGCTGCGCGGCGGCCACAAAGGCCCGAACTTTGACGCCAACAGCATCGCCATGGCCCGCCAGGCGCTGGCCAAGGCCGGGCTGCAGGCGCGGATCATGGTCGATTGCAGCCATGCCAACAGCGGCAAGGACCCAGCGCGCCAGCCGGCGGTTTTCAACGATGTGCTGGAGCAGCGCCTGGCCGGCGACCGTTCGATCGTCGGCGTGATGATCGAAGGACACCTGTTCGACGGCTGCCAGGCGCTGGGCAAGGGCGCGCTGAAATACGGCGTGTCGATCACCGACGGTTGCCTGGGCTGGGCTTCGACCGAAACCCTGTTGCGCGAGGCGGCACAAAAACTCTAGGTAGCGGCACGCAAGCCTGGCGAGACATACCCCGGACAAGTGCGCTAGGCTTGCCTTTTTTACCCCAAGGAGCAGTACCCATGGCCCGTGCAACCGCCCGCCACATCCTGGTCAGCAGCGAAGAGAAAT
Source organism: Pseudomonas sp. UBA6753 (assembly GCF_002453565.1). Lineage (NCBI taxonomy): Bacteria > Pseudomonadati > Pseudomonadota > Gammaproteobacteria > Pseudomonadales > Pseudomonadaceae > Pseudomonas > Pseudomonas sp. UBA6753. Next base: position 5,300 of record NZ_DKHD01000025.1, read on the forward strand.
GCAACGAACTGAAAGCCCAGATCGAAGCAGGCGCCGACTTCGCTGAAATCGCCAAAGCCAACTCCACCTGCCCGTCCAGCCGCCAGGGCGGTGACCTGGGCTCGTTCGGCCCGGGCCAGATGGTCAAGGAGTTCGACACCGTGGTGTTCAGCGCCCCGGTCAATACCGTGCAAGGCCCGGTGAAGACCCAGTTCGGCTACCACCTGCTGGAAGTGACCAGCCGCCAGGACTAAGTCCTCGCAGCCGATGAAGGTTCCTGTGGGAGCGGGCGTGCCCGCGAATGCGTCCGAGCATGCAGCCTCGTTGCCTGATCTGACGCATTCGCGGGCACGCCCGCTCCCACAGAGATTGTGGTGCCTGTTCCTGCTTTGCCTGGCTTTCAACGCCCACGCCGCCTCCACCCACGCCCTCACCGTCTACGGCGAAGCCCCCCGCTACAACGCCAGCTTCCAGCATTTCGACTACGTCAACCCCGACGCCCGCAAAGGCGGCATCCTGCGCCGCTCGGCCATCGAGATCGGCCAGTTCGACCATATCCTGCCGTACATCGACAAAGGCATCGGTGTCAGCGAGGTCGATGGCCTGCTGTACGCGCCACTGGCCGTGCGCTCGTTCGATGAACCCTACACTGTCTACGGCCTGATCGCCCGGCGCATGGAGCGCGGCCCGGAGGATGCCTGGCTGCGGTTCGAGATCGACCCGCGCGCCACCTTCGCCGATGGCAAGCCGGTGCGCGCCGAGGACGTACGCTTTACCTTCGAGCTGCTGATGAGCAAGGGCAGCCTCAAGTACCGCACCCAGTTCGCCGATGTCGCCGCCGTCATCGTGGAAAACCCGCACAGCGTGCGCTTCGACTTCAAGCCCGACCACGGCCGCACCCTGCCGCTGGACCTCGCCAGCCTGCCGGTACTGCCCGAACACGACTGGCAGCAGCGCGATTTCGCCAACGGCGCCGGCTTCGACAAGCCGGTCGGCAGCGGGCCGTACCGTATCGGGCGCATCGACAACGGCCGCAGCATCACCTTCGAGCGCGACGCCAACTGGTGGGCGCGCGATCTGCCGGTCAGCCGTGGCCGCTACAATTTCGACAAGCTGCGCATCGAGTACTTCGGTGATACCGAAGTGGCGCGGCAGGTGCTCAAAGGCGGCGGCTACGACTACAACCGCGAATTCTCCGCCACCGCCTACACCCTGGGCTACAACGGCGCGCAACTGGACGACGGCCGCCTGCAGCGTGCCCACCTGGGCCCGGCCAAACCGCAGGTTGCCCAGGGCTTCGTGTTCAACCTCGACCGGCCGCAGTTCAAGGACCGTCGCGTGCGCCAGGCGCTGGGCATGCTGTGGGACTACGAGTGGAGCAACCGGCAGATGATGCGCAACATGTACATCCGCCAGCAGAGTGTTTTCTCCAATACCCCGCTGGCCGCCCGCCAACTGCCGGATGCCGGCGAGTTGAAACTGCTCGAACCGTTGCGCGGCAAGGTGCCGGACGAAGTCTTCAGCACCGTGTTCACCGCCCCGGTCACCGATGGTTCGGGGATCATCCGCAAGCAGCAGCTGCAGGCACTGGCGCTGCTCGAGCAAGCGGGCTGGCGCCCTGAAGGCGACCGCCTGGTGAACAGCCAGGGCACGCCGCTGGCGTTCACCTTCCTCAACGGCCAGGCAGGCATGGAGCGCCTGCTGCTGCCGTGGAAGCGCAACCTGGCACAGATTGGCGTGACCCTGGACATCCGCAACGTCGATTCGGCCCAGTACGTCAACCGCCTGATGGCACGTGACTACGACATGATCGTCACTGGCTACCCGGTCACCCTGTCGCCCGGCGCCGAGCTGTACAACTATTTTGGCTCGGCAGCGGCCCACGACCCTGGGTCGAACAACCTGATGGTGCTGCAGGACCCTGCCGTGGACCGCCTGATCGACGGCCTGGTGCGCGCCGACACCCAGGCCGACATGCTGCACCACGCCCATGCCCTGGACCGGGTGCTGCAATGGAACTACTACTGGATCCCCAACTACTACCCACCGGGCAGCTCCACTGCCTGGTGGAACCGCTTCGGCCTGCCCAAGGTCCAGGCTGCCTATGACGAAGGCCTGGACACCTGGTGGGAAGTCAGCCCCACCGCGCTGACCAACGCGCAAATGGCCGAGCGCCGGAAATCCTCGCCATGACCACCTACATTCTGCGCCGCCTGTTGCTGATCATTCCCACCCTGCTGGCGATCCTGCTGGTCAACTTTGCCATTGTCCAGGCCGCGCCGGGTGGTCCGGTGGAGCAGGCGGTGGCACGCCTGCAAGGCATCGGCGGCGGCGCTCCCGGTGCCCGAGCCGAGGTGGTGCATGGCGAGTCACGGGCCACCCGTGGCCTGGACCCGAAACTGATCGAGGAGATCAAGCGCCAGTACGGCTTCGACAAGTCCGCCCCCGAGCGCCTGTGGTTGATGCTGGGCCAATACGCCCGGCTGGACTTCGGCAACAGCTTCTTCCGCGGCGCCAAGGTCACCGACCTGATCCTCGACAAGTTGCCGGTCACCCTGTCGCTGGGCTTCTGGGCCACGCTGATCACCTACCTGGTGTCGATCCCGCTGGGCATCCGCAAGGCAGTGCGCCATGGCAGCCGCTTCGATGCCTGGAGCAGTGCACTGATCGTGGTCGGCTATGCCCTGCCCTCGTTCCTGTTCGCCCTGCTGCTGATCGTGCTGTTCGCCGGCGGCACCTCGCTCAGCTGGTTCCCGGTGCGCGGCCTGGTCTCGGACAACTTCGACGAGCTCAGCTTGCTGGGCAAGGTCGCCGACTACTTCTGGCACCTGGTGCTGCCGGTCGGCGCCCTGGTGATCGGCGGCTTCGCCACCCTGACGCTGCTGACCAAAAACGCCTTCCTCGACGAAATTTCCCGGCAATACGTGGTTACCGCCCGCGCCAAGGGCCTGAGCGAACGCCGGGTGCTGTATGGCCACGTGCTGCGCAATGCCATGCTGCTGGTGGTGGCCGGGTTGCCGCAGGCGTTGATCACGGTGTTCTTCGCCGGCTCGTTGCTGATCGAGGTGATCTTCTCGCTCGATGGCCTGGGCCGCATGAGTTACGAGGCGGCCGTGGCGCGGGATTACCCGGTGGTGTTCGGCACGCTGTTCATCTTCACCCTGGCGGGCCTGCTGATCCGCCTGATCGGTGACCTGTCGTACACCCTGCTCGACCCGCGTATCGACTTCGACACGAGGGCGCGCTGATGCTTTCACCGATCTCGCGTCGTCGCCTGCAACGCTTTCGCCGCAACCGCCTCGGCTGGGTTTCGCTGTGGCTGTTCGCCGCCCTTCTGCTACTGAGCCTGTGTGCCGAGCTGGTGGCCAACGACAAACCGCTGCTGCTGGGCTACAAGGGCGACCTGTACGTACCGGCGCTAAAGCGCTACACCGAGCAGCAGTTCGGCGGCCAGCTGCCGTTCCAGCCAGACTACCGCAGCGCCTATGTACGCCAGCTGATCGAGCAGCAAGGTGGCTGGATGCTGTTCGCCCCCATCCCGTTCAGCGCCGATACCCCCAACTACGACCTGCAGGTACCCACCCCCAGCCCGCCAAGCGCGAGCAACTGGCTGGGTACCGACGACCAGGGCCGCGATGTGCTGGCCCGGGTGCTGTATGGCACCCGGGTATCCTTGCTGTTCGCCTTCGCCCTGACCGTGGTCAGCGTGCTGATCGGGGTGGCGGCCGGTGCTTTGCAGGGCTACCACGGCGGCTGGGTCGACCTGGTCGGCCAGCGCCTACTGGAGGTGTGGTCGGGGTTGCCGGTGCTGTACCTGCTGATCATCCTCAGCGGGTTCGTCGAGCCGGACTTCTGGTGGCTGCTGGGGATCATGGCGCTGTTCTCCTGGCTGACCCTGGTCGATGTGGTGCGCGCCGAGTTCCTGCGCGGTCGCAACCTGGAGTACGTGAAGGCCGCAAGGGCGCTGGGGTTGCCAGACAGCCAGGTAATGCTGCGGCACATCCTGCCCAATGCCATGAACGCAACGCTGACCTATGTGCCGTTCATGCTGACCGGGGCGATCACCACCCTGACTGCGCTGGATTTTCTTGGTTTCGGCATGCCGGCCGGGAGTGCTTCGCTGGGAGAGCTGGTGACCCAGGGCAAACAGCACCTGGAGGCGCCGTGGCTGGGCTTTACCGCGTTCTTTGCGCTGGCGGTGATCCTGTCGCTGCTGGTGTTTATCGGGGATGCCTTGCGCGAGGCGTTCGACCCCAGGGGATAGGTTTTCAGGTCTGGCCTCTTCGCGGGCTTGCCCGCTCCCACAGGTACCCCACAGTCCTCAGGATTTGTGGTGACCCTGTGGGAGCGGGTTTACCCGCGAAAAGGCCGGCCCTGCTTACACAGTTTTCAGGATTTCTACCCATGCACGACAGCGACAGCCTCAAGGACTACCCCCAGGTACGGCAACTGGCGATCCGCTCGTTGTTCGAGATCATCGAGCAGTCCAGCGAGGGCACGGTAATCGTCGATCGCCAGGCGCGCATCGTCTGGATGAACGAGCGCTACGCCCGGCGCTTTGGCCTGGCCGACGCCGCCAGCGCCATCGGCCAGCCATGCGAGGCGGTGATCCCGGGCAGTCTGATGCGCGAAGTAGTGAGCAATGGCCGGCCAATCCTGCTGGACATGCTCGACACCCCGAACGAGCCACTGGTGGTAATGCGCCTGCCCATCCACGACGACCAAGGCGCGCTGATCGGCGCCATCGGCTTCGCCCTGTTCGATGAGTTGCGCAGCCTGTCGCCACTGCTCAAACGCTACTCCAGCATGCAGCAGGAGCTGGCCTTGACCCGCTCGCAATTGCGCGCCCGCCAAGCCAAGTACAGCTTCGCCCAGTTCGTTGGCAGCAGCGCCGCCAGCCTGGAGGCCAAGCGCCGCGCCCGGCGTGGCGCAAGCAGTGATTCGCCGGTGCTGCTGCTGGGCGAAACCGGCACCGGCAAGGAACTGCTGGCCCATGCCATCCATGCGGCGTCGGCGCGGGCGCACAAGGCGTTTGTCAGCATCAACAGTGCGGCGATCCCCGAGACGCTGCTGGAAGCCGAATTCTTCGGCACCGCCCCCGGCGCCTTTACCGGCGCCGATCGCAAGGGCCGCAGCGGCAAGCTGCAACTGGCCGAAGGCGGCACGCTGTTCCTCGACGAGATCGGCGACATGCCGCTGGCCCTGCAGAGCAAGCTGTTGCGGGTGTTGCAGGAGAAGGAGTACGAGCCGGTAGGCTCGAACCAGATGCTGCGCAGTGATGTGCGCATCATTGCCGCCACCTCCATCGACCTGCAGGCCGCCATCGCCCGCGGGGCATTCCGCGCCGACCTGTATTACCGGCTGAATGTGCTGCCGATCGAGGTGCCGCCACTGCGGCTACGGCTGGAGGACCTGCCGGCGCTGTGCGAGGCCATCCTGGGGGAACTGGGCAGCCAGTATGAGCTCGAGGCCGAAGCGCAGCAGCTATTGGCGCGGCATGCTTGGCCGGGGAACATTCGCGAGCTGCGCAATGTGCTGGAGCGGGCCACGCTGCTGGCGGATCAGCCGCGGTTGGGGGTGGCGGATCTGCGGGCGGCATTGGGGCCGTTGAGCCCCGTGGCGGCTGCGCCTGCGCGCCAGACTTACCGTGAGGCGTGTGAAAATTTTGAGCGTGAGCTGATTGTTGGGGCATTGGCCGAGTATGCGGGAAATGTGCCGCAGGCCGCGCAGGCATTGGGGTTGGGGCGGTCGACCTTGTACAAGAAGATGGTAGCGCTGGGTATTTCGTCTCTAACTTGAGACTTATGTTTCTGATTTGAGATCGTTGCGAGGGCTTCGCCCTCGATCGCCGGCAAGCCAGCTCCCACAAGGTATTGCACCGCTTTCAGAACTTTTGGATAACCCTGTGGGAGCTGGCTTGCCGGCGATGGGCTGCAAAGCAGCCCCCTACAGTCTCAAAATGTAGACAAGATTATTAGAAAAACAAAATTAATCATTTAAAATCATCAACTTACAGATCTGGCACGATTCCCGCTTTCTCCTGCTCACCGATAAAAACAAGACTCACCCAGGAGACCCACCCCGATGACCGTGCTCATCGCCCTTGCCGCTCTGGCCCTGCTGATGCTGGCTGCCTACCGCGGCTACAGCGTAATCCTCTTCGCCCCCATCGCCGCCCTCGGGGCGGTACTGCTCACCGACCCGTCTGCCGTGGCCCCCGCATTCACCGGGGTGTTCATGGAGAAAATGGTCGGCTTCATCAAGCTCTACTTCCCGGTGTTCCTGCTGGGCGCCGTGTTCGGCAAGCTGATCGAGCTGTCCGGCTTCTCGCGCTCGATCGTCGCCGCCGCCATCCGCGTGCTCGGCACCCGCCAGGCGATGCTGGTGATAGTGCTGGTCTGCGCCCTGCTCACCTACGGCGGCGTGTCGCTGTTCGTGGTGGTGTTCGCGGTGTACCCGTTCGCCGCCGAGATGTTCCGCCAGAGCAATATCCCCAAGCGCCTGATCCCGGCAACCATCGCCCTGGGCGCGTTCTCGTTCACCATGGATGCCCTGCCCGGCACCCCGCAGATCCAGAACATCATCCCCAGCACCTTCTTCAACACCACCGCCTGGGCCGCGCCCTGGCTGGGCCTGATCGGCACACTGTTCGTGTTCTGCACCGGCATGGCCTACCTGCAGCGCCAGCGCAACAAGGCCCAGCGCGCCGGTGAAGGCTATGGCAGCGACTTGCGCAACGAACCGGAAACCGCTGCCGACCTGGCGCTGCCCAACCCTTGGCTGGCCCTGTCGCCGCTGCTGCTGGTGGGGGTGATGAACCTGCTGTTCACCCACTGGATCCCGCAGTGGTACGGCCCCAGCCACAGCCTGCAACTGCCCGGCATGAGCGCGCCGGTGCAAAGCGATGTGGCCAAGCTCACGGCCATCTGGGCGGTGCAGGCGGCGTTGCTGGTGGGCATCCTGATGGTGCTGGTGTGTGCCTTCGGCGCCATCCGCACCCGCCTGGCCGAAGGCACCAAAAGCGCCGTGGGCGGCGCCTTGCTGGCGGCCATGAACACCGCCTCGGAATACGGCTTTGGCGCGGTGATCGCCTCGCTGCCGGGCTTTCTGGTATTGGCCGACGCCCTGCGCGGCATCCCCAACCCACTGGTCAACGAAGCCATCACCGTGACCTTGCTGGCCGGCATCACCGGCTCTGCCTCGGGCGGCATGAGCATCGCCCTGGCGGCCATGGGCGACAGCTTCATCGCCGCCGCCAATGCCGCCAACATCCCGCTCGAAGTGCTGCACCGGGTGGCCGCCATGGCCAGCGGGGGCATGGACACCCTGCCGCACAACGGTGCGGTCATCACCCTGCTGGCCGTGACCGGGCTGACCCACCGCGAGGCCTACAAGGACATTTTCGGTATTACCCTGATCAAGACCCTGGCGGTGTTCGTGGTCATCGCCACGTTCTACGCCACCGGCATCGTCTAAGGAGCTTTGCATGACCCTCAAAGGCAAGACCGCACTCGTCACCGGTTCCACCAGCGGCATCGGCCTGGGCATTGCCCAGGTGCTGGCCCGCGCAGGCGCCAACATCGTGCTCAACGGCTTCGGCGACCCTGGCCCGGCGCTGGCCGAGATCGCCCGGCACGGGGTGAAGGCAGTCCATCACCCGGCCGACCTGTCGGACGTGGCCCAGATCGAAGCGCTGTTCGCCCTGGCCGAGCGCGAGTTCGGCGGCGTCGACATCCTGGTCAACAACGCCGGTATCCAGCACGTGGCGCCGGTGGAGCAGTTCCCGCTGGAAAGCTGGGACAAGATCATCGCCCTCAACCTGTCGGCCGTGTTCCATGGTACGCGCCTGGCCCTGCCCGGCATGCGAGCGCGCAACTGGGGGCGCATCATCAACATCGCCTCGGTGCACGGCCTGGTCGGCTCCACCGGTAAGGCGGCCTATGTGGCGGCCAAGCACGGCGTGGTCGGCCTGACCAAGGTGGTGGGCCTGGAAACCGCCACCAGCAACGTCACCTGCAATGCCATCTGCCCCGGCTGGGTGTTGACCCCGCTGGTGCAGAAGCAGATCGACGATCGTGCTGCCAACGGTGGCGATCCGCTGCAAGCGCAGCACGATCTGCTGGCAGAAAAACAGCCATCGTTGGCCTTCGTCACCCCCGAACACCTGGGTGAGCTGGTACTATTCCTGTGCAGCGAGGCCGGTAGCCAGGTTCGCGGTGCCGCCTGGAATGTCGATGGTGGCTGGTTGGCCCAGTGACGGGCGGCCTGGGCCTGGCGACGGTCTTGCATTCGTTTATCTGCAAGGAGGCCCTATGCGCCCAACCCCGATGACCGCGATCCTGGCCCTGACCCTGGCTGCCGCCGCACCCGCGATGGCAGCCAGCCTGAAGGACGTCGCGCCCTACCCCGAGGCGGAAAAAGGCTTCACCCGGCAGGTCATCCACCTGCCGGCCCAGGCTGATGAGTCGGCCTATCAACTGGAAATCCTCGCCGGCAAGACCCTGAAGGTGGACTGCAATCGCCAGCGCCTGGGCGGCAGCCTGGAGGAACGTACCCTGGAAGGCTGGGGCTACAGCTACTACCGCCTGGACAAGGTCAGCGGCCCGGCCAGCACGCTGATGGCCTGCCCCGATGGCAAGAAGACCGAGGCCTTCGTGCCAGTGGTCGGCGAAGGCTTCATGCTGCGCTACAACAGCAAGCTGCCGGTGGTGGTGTATGTGCCCAAGGACGTCGAAGTGCGCTACCGCGTCTGGACCGCGTCGCAGGACGTGCAAAAGGCTAAAGTAGAGTAAAACGCAAGCCCCTGCTGCCAGGGGGCTTCTTCGCGGGCACGCCCGCTCCCACAGGCTGTCACCAGGCTGGACATCTACGCTGTACCTGTGGGAGCGGGCGAGCCCGCGAAGGCGCCCTCGAATCCAAATGATCATCTGGAGGTTCGGCATGAACGATGTGCTCTGGCGCCCCTCCACGGCGCAGATCGAGGCCAGCCGGATGGATGCCTTCCGCCGCCGGGTCAACCTGCGCTACAACCTGCAACTCGACGACTACCAGGCGCTGCACCGCTGGAGCATCGAACAGCGCCCTGCCTTCTGGCAAACCCTTGCCGACTATTTCCACGTTCACTGGCATACCCCGCCGAGCCAGGTGCTCAGCGAAGGGCCGCAGATGCCCGATGCCCAGTGGTTCAGCAACGCCACCCTCAACTTCGCCGAACACCTGCTGCGCCGCCGCGACGACCGCCCGGCCCTGGTCGCCGTGCGCGAAGACGGCCAACGCCAGCTGTTCACCCATGCCCAGCTGGCGGCCCAGGTGGCCGGCCTGCAAACAGCCTTCAAGGCCGCCGGCATCGTCCCCGGCGACCGGGTAGCCGCGGTCATGCCCAATACCTGGCAGACACTGGTCGCCATGCTTGCCTGCACCAGCCTCGGTGCGGTGTGGTCCAGCTCCTCGCCCGAGTTCGGCGTACACGGCATCATCGACCGCTTCGGCCAGATCGAGCCCAAGCTGCTGATCGCCTGCGCCGGGTACCAGTACGCCGGCAAGGCCATCGACCAGGTGGACAAGGTCAACCAGGTGTGCGCGCAGCTGCCCGGGCTGCAACGGCTGATCGTGGTGCCCCATACCCGCAGCGGGACCCGCGCCGACGAATTCCAGGCCGCCAACGTCAGCCTGTGGGACGAGTTCTTTCAGCCCGGCGGCGAGCCCCGCTTCACCCCGCTGCCCTTCGACCACCCGCTGTACATCCTGTATTCCAGCGGCACCACCGGTGTGCCCAAGTGCATCGTCCACCGCGCTGGCGGCGTGTTGTTGCAGCACCTGAAGGAACATGGCCTGCACAACGACCTGAAGGCCGATGACGTACTGTTCTACTACACCACCTGCGGCTGGATGATGTGGAACTGGCTGGCCAGCGGCCTGGCGGTGGGCGCCACGCTGGTGCTGTACGACGGCTCGCCGTTCCATCCCGGCCCCGAGCGGCTGCTGGACCTGATCGACGCCGAGGGCATCCAGGCCTTCGGTACCAGCGCCAAGTACCTGGCGGCACTGGAGCAGGCGGGCCTCGAACCTGCGGCAAGCCACCGCCTGGAACGCTTGCGCCTGCTGCTGTCCACCGGCTCTCCGCTGTCGCCACACAGCTACGACTACGTGTACCGCAAGATCAAGGCCGACCTGTGCCTGGCGTCGATGTCCGGCGGCACCGATATCGTCTCCTGCTTCGTGCTGGGCAACCCGACCCTGCCAGTGCGCCGTGGCGAGATCCAGTGCAAGGGCCTGGGCATGGCGGTGGAAGTGTGGAACGAGCATGGCCAGCCGGTGCAGGGCGAAAAAGGCGAGCTGGTGTGCACGCGCAACTTCCCGTCGATGCCGCTGGGGTTCTGGAAGGATACGGACGGCAGCCGCTATCACGACGCCTACTTCAGCCAGTTCCCGGGGGTGTGGGCCCAGGGCGACTATGCCGAACAGCGTGCTGATGGCGGACTGGTGATTCATGGCCGCTCCGATGCCGTGCTCAACCCCGGCGGGGTGCGCATTGGCACGGCGGAGATCTACCGCCAGGTGGAAAAGGTCGAGCAGGTGCTGGAAAGCGTGGCCATCGGCCAGGACTGGCAAGGCGACGTGCGGGTGGTGCTGTTCGTTCGCCTGCGTGACGGCCTGCAGCTGGATGAGGCCCTGCGCCAGCACATCCGCCAGGTGATCCGCCAGTACACCACGCCCCGTCATGTACCGGCGGTGATCGCCCAGGTCGATGACATCCCGCGTACCATCAGCGGCAAGCTGGTGGAGTTGGCGATTCGCAATGTGGTGCATGGCTTGCCGGTGAAGAACACCGACGCCCTGGCCAACCCCGAGGCGCTGGAGCAGTTTCGGGATCGGGAGGAGTTGCGCACCCCGTAATGAAGGTATTCACCGTCATTGTGGGAGCGGCCTTGCGTCGCGAAAGGGCCGCAAAGCGGCCCCAGAAATCTATGCTTCGCTGCTGAAATCCTGGGGCTGCTTTGCAGCCCTTTCGCGACGCAAGGCCGCTCCCACAATGGCCTCAACCCGACCCGTTAAGGCATAATGCCCACCTTTTTCGCCCCCGAAGCACAGGTACCCCATGAAAGCCCAAGCCCGCCACATCCTGGTCAAGACCGCTGACGAAGCCGAAAAGCTCAAGCAGCGCATCGCCAATGGCGAGGCTTTCGATGTGCTCGCAAAAAAGTTCTCCACCTGCCCTTCGGGCAAGCGTGGCGGCGACTTGGGTGAAATCCGCCCCGGGCAGATGGTCGGCGCCATCGACCAGGTGATCTTCAAGAAGCCCCTGCGCGTGGTGCACGGGCCGATCAAGAGCAAGTTCGGCTACCACCTGGTGCAGACGTTCTACCGCGACTAAGTGCCGAGTACCCAGTTCTAGCGCCGCGCAGCCAGCAGCCCGAGGCCGGCGCAGCCCAGCAATGAGGCGCTGACCCGGTTGAACAGCCGACGTGGGCCGGGCTGGCTGAACCAGCGCTGCAGGTACGCCCCCAGGCCGGCGTAGATGGCGATGGCGGCCCATTCCAGCAAAAGGAACAACACACCCAGCCAGAGGAACTGCTCGCTCACCGGGGTGGCGCTGCCGACCGAGACGAACTGCGGCAGGAAGGCGGTGAAGATCAGGATTGCCTTCGGGTTACCAGCGGCCACCCAGAACTCCTGACGTGCCAGGCGCCAGGTGCCGCGTGGGTGATCGCTTGCCACCACCGCCTCGCCCACCGGTGCCCGCCACAGTTGCCAGGCGATATAGAACAGGTACGCCGCCCCCACCACCTTGATGGCCAGGAACAGGTATTCGCTGGTGTGCAGCACCACTGCCAGGCCCATGGCCGCCAGGGCGATCATGCCGCTGAAGGCGACGATACGCCCGCCACCGGCCACGCAGGCCGTGCGCAGGCCGTAACGGCTGGCATTGTGCAGCGACAGCAGGTTGTTCGGCCCCGGCGCCATGTTCAGGGCGAAGCAGGCGGGGATGAAAAGCAGCAGGCTTGAGAGGTCCATTATTGTTTTCCTTTGGCAACAGGCGTCTATTTCGGCGGGTAGCGGGCCTTGCGGTCAAGTTACAGCCAGCGGAAAAAACTGTATGGGTGCACGGCGCCTGATAAGCTGCCGCGCATACCGAGGACCCTGTGATGCCCCGTTCCCATGCCGCGCTGTGGCGCGACCCGGCCCTGCCGCATGTCGAAAGCCGCCGCGCCTGCCATAGCCGCGCCTGCTACAAGCCCCACAGCCACCCGACGTTTTCCATCGGTGTGGTGGACGCCGGCCACAGTCATTTCACCGGTGCCGGCAACGGCCAGCAACGCCTGACACCCGGCACGCTGGTGCTGGTCCCGGCCCGCCGGGTACATGCCTGCAACCCAGAGCCCGGGCAGGCGTGGAGCTACCAGATGCTGCATGTGGATGCCGACTGGCTGGCACAGCTGCACCTTGAGTCCGGGCTGGAGGGTGCCGGGCCCGGCGAGCCGGCACGTATCTGCCAGGTGCCGGAGGTGTATCGGCAGTTCTGCGAACTGAACAGCCTGCTGTTCTCCAACGCCAGCAATGGTGAGAAGGATGCGGCGCTGATTGCCTTTCTGGGTGACCTGGACTTTGCCAGGCACGCGCCGTTGGCACCGGCACCGGCCCTGGGGGCGACCGCGTTGAGTGGGCTGATTGCGCACATCGAAGGCCAGGACCCGGCACAGTTGAGCCTGGCGGTACTGGCCCGGCAGGCCGGGCTTGGGCGCTACCAGTTGATTCGCGCATTTCGCGCGGCCACCGGGTTTACACCGCATGCCTACCTGCTCAATGCCCGGGTCAACCGTGGGCGGCAATTGTTGGGTGAAGGGCAGGCACTGGCGGAGGTGGCCTATCGGCTCGGCTTTGCCGACCAAAGCCATTTCCAGCGGGTGTTCAAGGCCCATGTGGGGGTGACACCGGGGCAGTATCGGGATCGGCTTAGCCTTTGAGATTTTGGGCTCACGTTATAGCTGTGGGAGCGGGCGCGCCCGCGAACACCGGCTACGCCGGTGCCATCCTGCGCGCTGGATTTTTCGCGGGCACGCCCGCTCCTACAGGGACCGCGCCTGCTGGTTAGGCCTGCAATATTGTTCAATACGGCATGAGCGCCGAGGGGCAGAGTCAGGCTTTACGCCAGAGCAACCTCACCAATGCAACAGTTCCTGATCATCGCCCTCGCCCACTTCCTCGCCCTGCTCTCTCCCGGCCCGGACTTCTTCCTGGTCGCACGCACCTCGGTCAGCGCCGGCTGGCGCGTCGCGATCGGCGCCTGCCTGGGTATCGCCCTGGCCAATGGCGTGTTCATCATCATGGCTTTCACCGGCCTGTCGGTACTGCAGGAAGGCAGCCTGCTGTTCACCGCCCTGCAACTGGCCGGCGCCGGCTACCTGCTGTACATCGGCACCCTGTTCCTGCGCCATGCCGGGCAAACCAGCCTGGGCGCAGTCGCTGGCAAGCAGACCGCCCAAGGGTGGTGGCGGGGATTGGGCATGGGGTTCCTGTCCGGCATCCTCAACCCCAAGAATGCGCTGTTCTATGCCAGCCTGGTCAGCATGGTCGCCAGCGCCAGCTTTGCCTGGAAAGCAACCTGTGCCCTGTGGATGTTCAGCATCGTGCTGCTGTGGGACCTGCTGGTTGCCGTGGCCATCGGCAACCCGCTGGTGCTGCGGCGCTTTGCCCGCTGCCTGCCTTGGCTGGAGCGGGCCTCCGGGGTCATGCTGGTGCTATTGGCTGCAGCACTGTTGTTTCACCTGGCCTGGGGCTGACCAGTTGCAGGGTCCGCATGTCCATCAAGGTGAAATGGCCACTGGCCCACCCCCCTGTATCCAGATGCCAGACATTGCCCAGCAGCTTGGCCTCCAGTACCGGCGTGTGGCCCACCAGCAAGGCACGCAGGCCCTGCACGGGCTCGGTATCACCTACCTTCAACCGCCGCCGCGACCATTGGCACACCTCCCGTACTTGCGGGTCGTCTTCCAGTTCCAGCCAGGTCCTCAACACCGTCCAGTCGGCATATGGGCTGTCGGCATGCAGCAGCCCTACCAGGCCCGCTGCACTTTCAACCTCTATCGCGATCGGCAACTGCTCGAAGCGCTCCACGAAACGCAACTGCTCGCCCCGCGGCAGGTCAAGAAACCAGCCACCCCCGGCGGCGCGGTACATGTCCAGATCGAGCCGCCCGCCGCGTACGCGGGTGATTGCCAGGGCCTCATGATTACCCTGCACGGCATGGAACCAGGGCTGCGCCAGCCATTCCAGCGCCGCCTCGCTGTCCGGGCCACGGTCGACCAGGTCCCCCACGCTGAACAGGCGGTCCACGGCCGGATCGAACCCCACCCCATCCAGGCATTGCTGCAGGCGCTGGAAGTGACCATGGATATCGCCCACCGCCAGGTCACGCCCCCGCAGGTTGGCAATCAGACGCCGAAACCGTGCCATTACAATCTTCCTCTGCTGGTAGCGCCATGCCAGGGGTAAAATGGAGGCACACGCAATCTGCCCCGGAGGTGCATCATGCGTACCGCCCTCGTGTGTGCCGTGCTCATGGCGCTGTCACTGGACAGCATGGCACAAGGTGCCCCGGCCGCGCAGGTCGAGGTACGTTTCGAGCATCCGGAAAAATTCCGCGATGCCAGCCTCGACAGCCACGGGTACGAGCGTGGCGCCGACACCTATGTGATGAAAACCCTGACCCAGTACCTGCAGAAGCTTGGCCAACGCTACCTGCAACCTGGCCAGCAACTGGTCATCGACATTCGCGACATCGACCTGGCCGGGCGTTTCGAGCCCTGGCACAGCCAGGCCTACGATGTACGTTACATGCGCGAAATCACCTGGCCGACCATCGACCTCAGCTACACCCTCAGCCAACCGGGCAAACCCGACCAGCAGGCGCAGGAACGGGTCAGCGACAAGATGTACCTCAGCCGCCCGGGCCGGGTCACGAGCAGCAGCGACCGCCTGTATGCCGAAAAGGCCATGCTCAACGACTGGTTCCGCCAGCGCTTCGCTGTCCGCCCGGCATCCTGAAAAACCCTTCACTGGTACAGGCGTTGGTGCCGGTAGTATGCTCGGCCCTTCAACCTGTACCAGGGAAGGGTTTTTCATGAAGTTGTGCGCCGTGCAACTGGCGTCGCTCAAGGGCGATGTGCAAGCCAACCTCGAACGCCACCTGGCCTGCATCGAACAGGCCGCGTCCCTTGGCGCCGAACTGGTGGTATTCCCCGAACTGTCGCTGACCGGTTATGAGCCAACCCTCGCGCGCCAGGCCGCCCTGCCCGTCAGTTCGACGCGGCTGGACCCGCTGCAGGCAGCCTGCGACCGGCTTGGTATCACCGTCGCCGCAGGCCTGCCACTGCCGACCCCTGATGGCATGCGTATAGGCATGCCGATCCTCAGCCCCGGTGCACCGCGCCAGGCCTATGCCAAGCGGCGCCTGCATGATGATGAACTGCCCTGGTTCACCCCAGGCGATCAAGCCTTGCTGCTGCAGGTAGGCGCGCACCGGGTAGCGCCTGCGATCTGCTACGAATCGATGTTCATGGCGCATGCGGCAGCCGCACGGGAACACGGCGCCGACCTGTACCTGGTCAGCGTGGCGAAAACCGCCAAGGGCATCCGCGAGGGTTACCAGCACTACCCCGAGGTGGCGCGTGAGCTGGGCATGACGGTGTTGCTGGCCAACTGCGTGGGGCCGGCCGATACCTTCATTGGTGCCGGCGGCTCGGCGGCCTGGGACAGCCAGGGGCGCTTGCTGGCCAGCCTGGACGACCACAGCGAAGGGCTGATCGTGCTGGACACCGCCAACGCCAGTGCCATCGCCGTGCCCCTGGCCCCGTACCCGGTATGATCTATCTGTTTCTGGCGTTGCTGAGCTATGCCTGTACCTACTACCTGACGGGTCTGCTGATTCAGGGGCAACTGGCCGATGTGGCCGAGGGTTTGCGCCACCGGCCCGACGCGCCGACACCTGGCGAGTACCTGCGCGCAGTCAAGCCCCATGCGCGCCGGGCCCATCGGCAGTACACCCTGATGGCCGGCACGGCGTTGGCCGTGCTGGTCTGCCTGGTCGCCAGCTGGTTCTGCTGACGCCTTACAGGTCCAGTGCCAGGCTTTGCCGGCCCTCCAGCGCCAGCAGGTACTGCTTGGCCGCCAGGCCACCGGCAAAGCCGGTGAGGCTGCCCGAAGCACCGATCACCCGATGACACGGGGCGATGATCGAGATCGGGTTGCGGCCATTGGCGGCGCCTACCGCGCGCACCGCGCTGGGGTTGCCTATCTCCCGGGCGATGTCGCTGTAGCTGCGGGTTTCACCGAACGGTATCGCCAACAGCGCGGCCCATACCTGACGCTGGAATTCGGTGCCGGTAAAATCCAGCGCCAGTTCGAAGCGCTGGCGTTTGCCGGCGAAGTACTCGCCGAGCTGGCGGGCGGTTTCCAGCAGTACCGGGCACTGGTCATCGCGGTGCAGGGCGCCAAGGCGCACGCGGTTTTCCCGCTCCTCCTCCCAGAGTACGGCTGCCAGGCACTCGCCACGGGCTACCAGGGTCAAGGTGCCGACGGGCGACTGCATGAAGGTGAATGCGCTGGACATAAGCAGGCTCCTGCCAGGTTGCGATCAACCTACTGTACGCATCCACAGCCCTGCCTGCATCCGCTTTCTTGCTAAGGCAATCACGCAACCGGAACATCGGCCTCGGCATATTGCCCGGACCAGAGTGCCATCCACCGCGTCGCCTGCTTCGCGGGTGAACCCGCTCCCACAGGGACCCCATCAGCTGAAGGAATGCGCCATACCTGTGGGAGCGGGCGCGCCCGCGAACACCGGCGCAGCCGGTGCCATCCACCGCGTCGCCTGCTTCGCGGGCATGCCCGCCCCCACAGGGACCCCAC
>NZ_DKHD01000022.1:0-14336 GCF_002453565.1 Pseudomonas sp. UBA6753
AGTCAACGCTGCCCTGGGTCTTGCCGGCTTCGACGGTGATGGTCTGTCCGTTGGACAGGGTCACGGGCTCCGGCGACTGGGCCGGATTGCTCAGGGTCACGGTGTAGGTGATGACGCCACCTTCGGTCACCGACGGATTCGCCGTCAGGGTCGCGGTGGTGGCGTCGACCGAGTCGTTGATGGTGGTCTGAGCTGGGGTCGTATTCGGCACCAACTGCTCGAAGTTGCCACCGGTCGCACTGGTAATCGTGGCGCTGACAGTTGAACCGTTGTTGTAGACGTCGTTAGCCGGAGTCTGGAAGTCGACGCTGCCCTGGGTCTTGCCGGCTTCGACGGTAATGGTCTGGCCGTTGGACAGGGTTACGGTCACCGGGGTCTGCGCCAGATTGCTCAGGGTCACGGTGTAGGTGATGACGCCACCTTCGGTCACCGACGGGCTCGCCGTCAGGGTCGCGGTGGTNNAGTCGTTGATGGTGGTCTGAGCTGGAGTCGGATTCGGCACCAACTGCTCGAAGTTGCCGCCGGTGGCGCCCTCGATGGTGACGCTGACGGTAGAGCCGTTGTTGTAGACGTCGTTGGCCGGGGTCTGGAAGTCAACGCTGCCCTGGGTCTTGCCGGCTTCGATGGTAATGGTCTGGCCGTTGGACAGGGTCACGGTCACCGGGGTCTGCGCTGGGTTGCTCAGGGTCACGGTGTAGGTGATGACGCCACCTTCAGTCACGCTTGGCGAAGCGGTCAGGGTCGCGGTGGTAGTGTCGATGGTATCGGTAACCTGGGTAACCGCCGGCGTTTGCGGCACGGTCACCGTCAGCCCACCGCCCCCGGTGGTGCTCGTTACGGTCGCCGAAATCTGGTCCCCGTCGATATACGGGGTATCGTTTGCCGGAACCACGACGTTGACGCTGCCCGAGGTCTGCCCGGCCGGAATGACGATTACGGCCCCGTTGGAAAGGGTGACCACCAGGTTGGTGCTCGGTGCCTGGCCAACCGTAGCGGTATAAACGATTACGCCACCCGCTTCGCTGATGGACGGGGTAGCGACAAGAACCAGGTCGGTAGCAACGCTGGTATCCGTCGTCGGCGTAGTTACCTGGTTGTTGCTGGTGGTATCCAGCACGCCAACCTCTTCGCCATCGAGCACGGCAGCAAAGCCCAGCCCGTCAGTCGGGAAGCCGACGGTAGGGTCGACCCGGCCCGCGGTTTCTTCGAGCATGACAAAGCTGTGGCCACCGCCCAGTGCGCCACCACCGCCCGCCGACGATGGGCCAGCCGCAGTCGCTTCAAGCTCGGTAGTCGGGTCGACACCGGCAGCGATCGCCTGTTGCAGCTCTTCCACCGACGGCGCGGCCTGCGCGGTAGCCTGACTCAGGTCGGTGCTGCTGTCCGGCGCGTCAGCGCTCCACTGGCTGTCTCGACCCAGGTCGAGCAGACGGCCATCGGCCAGCTCCAAAGTAACTGCACCACCCGGGCCGGTGAGCACTTCCTCACCGGCCAGCAGGCGGTCCCCTTCGATCAGAACACGCCGAATGCCCTCTGGGGATACCGCAATAACCTGGCCGACAATACTTTTGACGATGGCTACAACGCTGCTCATTGGACTCTCCGTGTGACCCGATGGGTACTTCCCTGCCAGAGCGGCACTCGCAGACCACTTCAGGCGGAACTATGTCGATGATCTCTTGACGCTTATTGGCGTCAATATCCCGTCTATAACTTTTTGGAATTGACCAAATGCCAAACTATTGACCTTATAGATTGCCATCCTAAACAATCAGCAATGTAATGTCACATTGATATTCGAATCTTAACCATGCGTTTCTTGAGGACAAGTGTCGTACATCATCCAAAGCGTCTTCAGTGAGTACTTTCAGCAGCTTTCCTCCTGCCTAGGTAACCGCAAAGAATGCGGCAGGACAACCGCTCATCGGTAGCTGTCAAAGATTCAAGCGTCAATAACCAAGTCACTTTTCGCTCGCTCGGATCATTGCTTGGTTACAAGCACAAACCTTGCCTGAAGGCAGCCAGATAGTGATCGGGAAGCCGGGCAAAAACGCGGCCATACGATAGCTCACGGCGCCAGCAGCCCGCCCTGCTGCACAATCCGGCACCCGATTTGCCGTAGATCAAAGAGATAGCGAACCACTGCGCAAATACTGCCAGCCCGAAAATGAGAAAACGTAGTCGATTGTCGAGCCAAAGCCTGTCAGCGACCTGATTTCCAATAATAAATTTTGCCTAATTAGTTACTGAATGACGTCAACAAATAAGCGCCTGTTTATTGACAAGCTACAAGTCGATACCGACAACTCCTCTGCCGCCAGACGAATGGCAGGCTATGCTGCAAATTAATTCGGGCTGGATGCTGACTGGATCAAAAATGAAACATCCACCACTCAGCATCGTCTGCCAGGAATGAAGACCGTAGAATTGTTTACTCAATACCGATTCAAGGCGACCATTGGCCGGTTGCCCAAGCGCCAGGGTGCCGTAGCCTCATGACCACTGCCTGGCAGCGCCACTGAACGCCTGAGCGGCGGCACACCCACCCCACCCACCACAAGGATGAAGAGCCGCGTGGAATCCGAAGTCAGTCGAGTCCAACTCAGCCACGATCCACGCAGTCAGCATGACGATCCCCTGCTGGATAGTCTGTTGAGCCTGTGTGTTCTGCACCAGAAACCGGCCAGCCGGGTCATGCTGACCACCGGCCTGCCGCTGCCGGCCCAGCGCCTGAGCCCCGAGCTGCTGCCCCGCGCTGCTGCCAGGGCCGGCCTGCAGGGGCGACTGCTGCAGCGTAAGCTGGAGCAGATCCCGAGCATCGCAATGCCAGCCATGTTGCTGCTCAAGGAAGGCCGCAGCGCCGTGCTGCTGGGCTGGGAAAACGAAGACACCGCGCGCCTGCTGCTCAGCGAGAGCGATGGCGGCGAGGTGCATGTCAGCCGCGAAGCCCTGCAAAGCGATTACAGTGGCCGGGTATTCTTCGCCCAGCCGCAGCACAAGTTCGACGTCAACCACGGCAACCTCATCCCGCGGGCGAAGTCGTGGTTCCGCGATACCTTGCTGCGCAGCAAGTGGCTATATATCGACGCCATCGCCGCCAGCCTGGTGATCAACCTGATCGCCCTGGCCGCGCCACTGTTCGTGATGAACGTATATGACCGGGTGGTGCCCAACCAGGCCACCTCGACCCTCTGGGTGTTGGCCATCGGCATCGCCGGTGCCTACATCTTCGACCTGATCCTCAAGGGCCTGCGCGGCTTGTGCCTGGACCTGGCTGGCAAGAAGACCGACCTGATCATTTCGGCAACGCTGTTCGAACGTATCGTCGGCATGTCGATGAAGTACCGCCCGGCCAGGGTCGGCAGCTTTGCCCAGAACATTCACGAATTCCAGGGCCTGCGTGACTTCCTTGCCTCGCTGACCCTGACCAGCCTGATCGACCTGCCGTTCACCGTCCTGATCCTGATCGTCATCGCCATCATTGGCGGGCACTTGGTGTGGATCCCGATCATCGCCTTCCCGCTGGCCCTGGGCATCGGTTACGCCCTGCAACGGCCACTGATGGCAACCATGGAACGGACCATGGCCCTGGCCTCGGAGCGCCAGTCCAGCCTGATCGAGACCCTTGCCGGCCTGGATGCGGTAAAGGTCAATAACGCCGAAAGCGAACGCCAGTACATGTGGGAGCAAACCCTAGGTACCCTCAGCCGCCTGGAACTGCGGGTGAAAGTGCTGTCGAGCCTGGCGATGAACATCACCCTGCTGATCCAGCAACTGGCAGGCGTGGCGATGATCTGCGTCGGCGTGTACCTGATCATCGACGGCAACCTGAGCATGGGCGGCCTGGTGGCCTGCTACATGCTCAGCGGCCGTGCCCTCGGCCCGCTGGGCCAGCTCAACGGCCTGCTCGCCCGCTACCAGCAAGCCAAGGTGACCATGGTCTCCACCGACCACATGATGGAACTGCCGCAAGAACGCAACTTCGAAGAACGCCCGCTGAGCCGCAAGGTGCTGCAGGGCAGCGTCGAGTTCCGGGGGGTCGATTTCACCTACCCGAACCAACAGAATCAGGCCTTGAAGAACATCAACCTCACCATCCGCCCCGGCGAGAAGGTGGGCATTATCGGCCGCAGTGGCTCGGGCAAGAGCTCGCTGGCCAAGCTCATCGTCGGCCTGTACGAGGCCGATAGCGGCTCGCTGCTGGTCGATGGCGTGGACATTCGCCAGATCGACGTCAGCGAACTGCGCCACAACATCGGCTACGTGCCCCAGGACATCCAGCTGCTGGCCGGTACCCTGCGCGATAACCTGGTCAGCGGGGCTCGCTACATCGAGGATGAGTTGATTCTGCAAGCTGCCGAACTGGCAGGTGTGCATGAGTTCGCCCGGTTGCACCCGGACGGCTACGAGTTGCAGGTGGGTGAACGCGGGCAGAACCTGTCCGGTGGCCAGCGACAGAACGTCGCCCTGGGCCGCGCGCTGTTGCTCAACCCGCAGATCCTGCTGCTGGACGAACCGACCAGCGCCATGGACAACACCGGCGAAGAACGCCTCAAGCAGCGCCTGCAGGCGGTGGTGGAAGGCAAGACGATGCTGCTGGTCACACACCGTGCCTCGCTGCTGTCGCTAGTGGACCGGCTGATCGTGATCGATCGCGGGCAGATTGTCGCCGACGGCCCGAAAGCCGCGGTCATGGATGCACTGAAGAAGGGGCAGATCAGTGTTGCATAAGCTGGATGTGGGGCAATTCAAGGACGGCCTGCGGCGCTATTTCAAGGGTTCCGATTCACTGGGCGGCCAGCCGCTGCCAGAGGTCAACAAGGCCCTGATCGAAGATGCGCCGCGGGTCGTGCGGCTGACCATCTGGGGCGTGATCCTGTTCTTCGTGTTCCTGATCGTGTGGGCCAGCGTCGCGCCCATCGACGAAGTTACGCGGGGTGAAGGCAAGGCCATTCCGTCGTCCAAGGTGCAGAAGATCCAGAACCTGGAGGGCGGCATCGTCGCCGAGATCTTCGCCAAGGAAGGGCAGATCGTCGAAGTGGGCCAGCCATTGCTGCGCCTGGATGAAACCCGCTTCGCCTCCAACGTGGGTGAAACCGAGGCCGACCGCCTGGCCATGGCCTTGCGCGTCGAGCGCCTGAGTGCCGAGGTCGAGGACAGCCCGCTGAAGATCGACGAAGCGCTGCGCAAGGCCGCGCCAAGCCAGGCGGCCAGTGAAGAGTCGTTGTACCAGAGCCGGCGCCAGCAACTGCAGGACGAGATTGGTGGCCTGCAACAGCAGCTGGTACAGCGCCAGCAGGAACTGCGCGAATACAGCTCGAAACGTGCCCAGTACGCCAACAGCCTGCAGTTGTTGCGCAAGGAGATCAGCATGTCCGAGCCCCTGGTGGCCACCGGTGCGATCTCCCAGGTTGAGGTGCTGCGCCTGCGCCGCGCCGAAGTGGAGAACCGCGGTCAGCTGGACTCCACGGCGCTGGCCATCCCGCGTGCCGAGGCGGCCATTCGCGAGGTGCAAAGCAAGATCGAAGAGACCCGTGGCAAATTCCGCAGCGAAGCGCTGACCCAATTGAACGAAGCGCGCACCGAGCTGAACAAGGCCACGGCGACCAGCAAGGCGCTGGATGATCGCGTGCACCGCACCATGGTTACTTCGCCGGTACGCGGTATCGTCAAGCAGCTGCTGGTAAATACCATTGGCGGGGTGATCCAGCCGGGCAGCGACATCATAGAAATCGTGCCGCTGGACGACTCACTGGTCATCGAGGCGAAGATCCTACCCAAGGACATCGCCTTCCTGCACCCTGGGCAGGAGGCGACGGTCAAGTTCACGGCCTATGACTACACCATCTACGGTGGGCTGAAGGCCAAGCTGGAGCAGATCGGTGCCGACACCATCACCGATGAAGACAAGAAGACCACCTACTACCTGATCAAGCTGCGCACCGACCGCAGCCACCTGGGCACTGACGAGAAGCCGCTGCTGATCATTCCGGGGATGGTGGCGACGGTCGATATCATGACCGGCAAGAAGACAATCATGAGCTACCTGCTTAAGCCGATCATGAAGGCGCGTTCGGAAGCGTTGCGCGAGCGTTGAAAAGCACACGCCGCGACCCACACTGTGGGAGCGGCCTTGTGTCGCGAAAGGGCCGCAACGCGGCCCCAGGCAGTAGCACTGCAATCACCGGGGGCTGCTGCGCAGCCCTTTCGCGACGCAAGGCCGCTCCCACATGTACAGCGTCAGGCTCCGGAAAGCTGATCAACCGGCTAACACGAAAACCGGTCAGCGCCAGGGGGCAGGCTCACCAACCAACTGCCCCTGAATCCCGCCTACACCCATCTCCCGCAACACCAACCGCTCACCTTCCGTCTCGACCCGCTCGGCAATCAGCGGCAGGTCGATGCTGTGTGCGGCGCGCTGGACCGCTTCTATGAACAGCCGCTTGTGCTGCTCTTGATCAATGTTGCGGATGTAGCTGCCATCGATCTTCAGGTACGCCAGGCCCAGGTGCGCCAGGTTGCCGATCATGCTGAAACGCCCACCAAAGCGTTGCAGCGCCAGGCCGAAGCCAAGCGCGTGCAGGCGCCGGGTGAGTTGCTCCAGGGCCGCCTGCTCAGGTAACTGCTCCTCGCCAATTTCGAAAACCAGCCGCGGGCCGAGCGCCGTGTTCTGGCCCAGAAGCTCGAAAACACGCTGAAGGGCCTTGGGGTCGGCCAGGGTGGCGGCGGACAGGTTCAGTGCCAACACCTGGTCATGCCCTCGAAGGTGCGCCAGCACCTTCTCCAACACCAGCACATCAAGCCGCGGCATCCAGCCGAAGCGCTCCAGCCAGGGCAGGAAACGGCCGGCCGGCAGCGCCTCGCCCTGGCCATCCTGCAAACGCGAAATCACTTTGTGGTGCAGTACCCGTTGCGCAGAAGCGCAATCCACCACTGGCTGGAAGAACAGTTCGAAATGCCCATTGTCGAACGCCTGGTCCAGCCGCTCGTGCCAGACATGCTGGCTATCCGCGGCAACTGCAGCCACGCCTTGTTCAAGGCATACCCAACCCGGTGTTGGCTGGTTCTCGGCGCGGGCCAGGGCCTCGTCGGCAAGCTTCAGCAATGCCTGCGGTGAATCACCGGGGCTGAACGGCGCCAGGCCGATACAAGCCACCGGGTCGATATCACTGGCGCCCGTTTCGTGCAGGCTGTGCAGCGTCGCTTCCAGGGCCTGGGCAAGCTGTACCGCCTCTTCATGCACCATACCCGGCGCCAGCACGGCGAACTCGCCCCCACGGCTGCGGGAAATCAGGTCGTTGGTTTCCGGGTAGCTGGCACAGGTGCGACGCAGCTGCTCACCCACGGCCTGTAGCAACTGGTCGGTACGCTGGCCGCCAAGACGGGCGTTCAACCCCGCCAGGCCCTGGACCCGCAGCAACAGCAGGTAGCCGGCGCGCGCTTCTTCCAGATTGCTCACCCGCGTGTTCAGCTGCATCTCGAAATAACGGCGGTTGGACAGCCCAGTCAGGCTGTCCTGATAGGACTCGGCACGCAGCCGCTCACTGCGCTCGGCTTGCTCGGTAAACAGTGCCTTGAGCTTCTCGACCATCTGGTTCATCGCCTGTACTACCCGGCGCAGCTCCGGCGTGCGCGGCAACTCGGGCAGGCTGAGGAATTCGCGGCGGGCAATGGCGTGGGACTGCTCGACCATGTAGTCCAGCGGCCGCAACTGGCGACGCAGGAGCAAGGCGCCGAGCACCGCACTGGCCGCGCCGCACAGCAGCAGCCAACCCAGGCTGCCCAGGGCGCTCTGCCAGAGTTTGGCAATGGCGAACATCGGGTGGCTGATTACTTCAACGCGTGCGGCCTGCTGCCAGCCGCGGCTGACGATGGCATCGCCACCGGCGGCTTCCAGGCCGATCAGGTGCACGAACCAGCGCGGCACACCGCCGGGGTCCGGCTCGGCGTGGCGCTCCACCAGCACAGCATTGGAACCCAGGTCGACAACCTTGATGCTTGAGTAGTAACCACTGTCGAAGATCGAACTGACCATCAGCTCGACCATCGCCGGGTCATCGATATTCGGCGTCAGCGACAGCGCCAGCGCGGTCGCCGCATCCTGGGCGTGCGAGCGCAACTGGTTGACGTACTGGCTGCGCGAGCTTTCCAGGCTGACCATGAAACTGCCACTGAAGGCGACCACCAGGAACAGGCAAATGGCCAACAGCAATTGTTTGAACAGTGACATCTGTGCTCCTTCAGTAGACCGGCTCGGCCGGGAACCCTTCGGCCTGCATTTTCTTCAGCAAATCCTGCCAGCGTGACAACCGCTTGGTATCGCCGACCTTCTTGTTGCCTGCGGCGCCCGTCAGCCACAAGCCCTCACCATTGAAGGCGTACACCGGCAGCAGGTCGGTACGCTGGCTGGCCGGCTTGATGGCATCCATCAGGCTGTCGAGCACCAATGGTTGTGCCTGTGGGCTTGAATAATAGGTCAGGACCATGTGCGCCCGGTTCTGCCGCAGCGCCTTGACGTAGGTGATGCGCAGCTTTTCGCTGGGGATGCCCATGCGCCGCAGACTGAAATACTTGGCGATGGCGTAGTCCTCGCAGTCCCCTGCGCCCTTGATCAGCGCCTGCACCGGCGTGGCCCAATAATCGACCTCATGCCACAGGTCGATATCCTCGACATAGCGCAATTGCTGGTTGAAGAAGCGGTTGACCACCTGCAATCGCTCAAGCTCCGTACCCTGCTTCTGCGTGGCCATCAGGTTCTGCCAGGCATCGATCCGGCCCTGCCCGGCACCCAAAGGGCCATAAAGGGCCTGCGACTTGCGGCTGATCTGGGAAAAGTCCCAATCCGCGTGCAAGCCGCCCAGCAGCAGGCTGCCAAGCAGCACAGCAAGGCCGACACGTTGCACAACAGTTTTGAGCATCCAGGATATCGCCACTGCGAAGCCCTGTTCAGGCCAGTCGAAAGCAGCGATGGTGCGGCTTGCCACGGCAAAAGACAATGGCACCCTGCAATCATGCACCCGCCGGTCACCCGACCTACACTTTCTGGTTATAACCTTCCATAGGCCGCTTCCTTTGGCTGGCGACTTCATCCACCATAGCCGCGCTTTTGGGGCGCCGGTTCCATTACCGGTAAAGGTTTGACACCCCCAAGAGCTGTTACTAGTGTCATTGGATCCAACTTTAGTCATCGTTGAGGCAGACGTCGCGTGGCCGAGAAAATCAAATTGAGCAATGTGCTGGCCAGCGAGCAGCTGTTGCCGCACCAGGCCCGTGGCGTGATCGAAGAACGCCTGCGCAGTGCCATTCTTGATGGCCGCTTGCCCCCAGGTACTGCCGTAAGACAACAAGAGCTCGCCACCTTGTTCGGTGTCAGCCGCATGCCCGTGCGCGAGGCCCTGCGCCAGCTAGAGGCGCAATCGCTGCTGAAAGTGGAAATGCACAAGGGTGCGGTGGTTGCGTCGTTGATCGGCGAGGACGCGGTGGACACCTATGCCCTGCGCGTGCTGCTCGAGACCGAGGCGCTGCGCCAGTCCATTCCGCTGCTCGATGCCAGCGACATCGCCAGCGCCCGCGGGTATATCCAGCAACTGGAAAACGAAACCCGTCACGCTGAAATCGGCCGTCTCAATCGCCTGTTCCACATGTCGTTGTACAACAAGGCGCCGAACAAGAAGCTTCTGCGCCTGATCGAGGACGAACTGAATGAGGAAGAGCGCTTCCTGCGGTTTCATCTTTCGTCCATGGGCCTGGGCAAGCTCACCCAGGACGATCACAACGCACTGGCGGATGCGGCTGGCGACAAGCTGGTGGACGAAGCGGTAGCGGTGCTGGAACGGCATCTGAATAACGCATCGCGGGTAATCCGCAAGTATCTGGATACGCAACTGGGGCGCTAGCGGGTAGTGACTGCGCGCATGGTGCAGTCGGCTGGGTTGCAAATTGATCGGCTCCCGCCAACAATGAGACTAATTATCATTCATGTCCATTGATGGCAGCGCCCTCACCCATGCCCAGCAACGATTCCGTGCAAACGCTCTACAGTGACCACCACGGCTGGTTGCATGCCTGGCTACGCAGCAAGCTGGGCAACGCCGCCGATGCCGCAGACCTGGCCCAGGACACCTTCGTGCGCCTGTTGCAGCGTCGCGAACACCTGCAACTGAATACTCCCCGGGCCTTCCTGCGGACGGTCGCGCGCGGGCTGGTGATCGACCACTGGCGGCGCGAGGAACTGCACAGGGCCTATCTCGAGGCATTGGCACAGTTGCCGGAAGCACAGGCCCCCTCGGCCGAAACGCGTGAGCTGCTGCTGGAGTTGCTGGAGCGCATCGCGCGCATGCTCGACGGCCTCAAGCCCAAAGTACGCCGCGCATTCCTGCTGGCCCAATGCGAGGGGCTGAAGCACCAGGCCATCGCCGACCAGATGGGCATCTCGGTACGTACCGTGGAGCGCTACATCGCCGACGCGCTCTACCATTGCTACCTGCTGCGCTACAGCGACGAGTGCTGACATGATGACCGCCGCACAGCCTGGCGCAACAGCGGTCAAGCAGGCCATCCAGTGGATGCTGAGGCTGCGCGAGAGCGGGCATGACCCTGCCCTGCAGCAACAGTGCAGGCAATGGCGCACTGCCCGCCACGAACACGAACAGGCCTGGCAACGGGTGATTCACCTGCATCAGGACCTCGACCTGCGTGCCGTCCCTGGCGCCGGGCTGGCTTTGCAGACCCTGGAGACCAGCCAGCGCCGGCTGCACCGTCGGCAGGCGCTGAAGCTGCTTGGTGGCGTTGCCATGGTGGGGACGGCGGCATGGCTGGGAAAAGACCTCGATGCGGTCAACGCCTGGACATCGGACTACGCCACCGGCACGGGCGAACGACGCAGCTTTGCGCTTCCCGATGGCTCGCTGATGCAACTCAATACCCGCAGTGCCGTCGACCTGGCCTTCAATGACCAGCAGCGCCTGGTCCGCCTGAAGCAGGGGGAACTGATGATTGCCTGCAGCCGGCAGCGTCCCTTGCTTGTACAAACTCGTGACGCGTTGCTGGAAGGGTTCGAAGGGCGCTTTGTGGCGCGCCAGGACAGCGACTGCACGCAGGTCAATGTCAGCCAAGGCAGGGTAGCGATACACCGGCCTGGCATTGGCCCGCTGCAATGGATCGAAAGCGGCCAGAACTGGCGCCTGGATGCGCAGGGTACACACCGGCTCGAGCAGGTGGACATGGATGCAATGGCCTGGACCGAGGGCCTGATCGTCACCCGGGACATGCGCCTGTTCGACTTCCTCTCGCAGGTCAGCCGTTATCGCCATGGCTATCTGGGCTGCAGCGACGATATTGCCGATTTGCGCTTGTCGGGTGTATTCCGCCTCGAAGACCCGGAGCAACTGCTGCAACTGCTGCCACGGACGCTGCCCGTGCGGCTTCGTCAACGTACACCCTGGTGGGTTCGCGTGGAGGGGCTGGCCTGAACTGACGGGGGCTATTGCGTTCAGGGCTGCTATGCAGCCCATCGCCGGCGAGCCAGCTCCCACAGGGATCGCATAAGGCCTGAGGGCTATGCAATACCTGTGGGTGCTCGCTTGCCGGCGATGGGGCGCGTAGCGGCCCCAATAACTTTTTTGACGGGTTTTGAATGCCGGTCCGGCTAGGACAGTAAGCGACACCTCCTGCCCTCACACTTCAACGGACCCCTCATGCCTACCGCCCACGTGCACACGCGCACCTTCAACGCGAATGATTTTCGACCTGTCTTGCACTCAGCACCTTTGCGCAAAGCAGTCCGGGCTGCCCTGTTTGGCACCGCCTTGGGCCTGACAGCCTTCACGCAACCGTCCATAGCAGCTGAAACGGCCCAGGTGAGCCACCACTATGCGATCCCGGCCGGCCAGTTGAATGACGTGCTCAACCAGTTCGCCCGCCAGGCTGGCATCACCTTGTCGAGCACACCCCAGCTCACCCAAGGCTTGCAGTCGAACGGACTGCAGGGGCAATACTCAACCGATCAGGCACTGCACCAGTTGCTCAATGGCAGCGGCCTGGAAGCCGTCAGCCAGGACGGCCGCAGCTACGTGCTGCAGGCACAACCCCAAAGCGCTGCATTGTCATTGCCAGACACCGATATCCGTAGCTTCACCCTCGGCAATGCACTGGGCAGCATGGAGGGTTACAACGCTACCCATAGCCAAGTGGCGACCAAGACCAGCATGCCACTGGTAGAGACATCGCAATCGGTCTCGGTGGTTACCCGACAGCAGATGGACGACCAAGGCTCACAAACCGTTGCCCAAGCCATGCGCTACACACCTGGGGTACTGACCAACCCCTACGGGGCGACCCATCGTTATGACTATGTGGCCATGCGTGGCTTCAACGACGGCTCGGTGGACAACATCTACGTCGACGGGCTCAAGTCGATGGGAGACAACGGCACCTACAGCACCATGCAGGTGGATCCGTACTTCCTGGAGCGCATCGATATTCTCAAGGGACCGTCTTCGGTACTGTATGGCCGTAGCTCGCCAGGAGGCCTGGTCGCGCTGACCACCAAGAAGCCGCTGTTTACCCCCTACCATCAAGTCCAGGCCACCATCGGTACCCAAGGCCAGCGTGGCATGGGTTTCGACTTCAGCGGCCCCGTGGATGACGACAAGCGTATCGCTTATCGCCTGACAGGCCTGGCGGATGCTTCCGACACGCAGTTCGACCACAACAAGGAAGAACGCTACGCCATCGCGCCGGCCGTCAGCATCGACTTCAGCGAAGACACTTCGCTGACCCTGCAGGCCTACCTGCAACACGACCCCAACGGCGGCTATCACGGCGGTAACCCCGCAGATGGCATGCTGCACAAACGCAACGGCTTGCGCCTGTCGGACCACTTCTTCGAGGGCGAGCCGGGTATCGACAACTATGAGCGTACCCAACAGTCCTTCAGCTACCAGTTCGAGCATCGTTTCAACGATGTGTTCACGGCACGCCAGAACTTCCGCTATCAGGATTCCGACGTGTCGATGGACCAGGTGTATTCCGCCGGTTGGGCGGATGCCGACAGCAATATCCTCAACCGCGCCTATACCGGCGGCGACGAACGCCTGCATTCGTACATCATCGACAACATGCTGCAGGCGGAATTCTTCACCGGGGCCGCCAAACACACCTTGCTGCTGGGCACCGACTACCAGCGACGCAAGGCCGACGTGGCCTGGCGTTATGGCACAGTCGATCCGCTGGATGCAGGCAACCCGCAGTACGGCAACGGCAACCTTCAGGTGCTGGGCGAGAACCGCTACCAGCGGCGCTTGCAGCAAACGGGCGTTTACCTGCAGGACCTGGTGGAGCTGAACCAATGGCGCTTCTCGTTGGGGCTGCGCCAGGACTGGGTGAAGGTGTCCGAGGAGAATCGCGACAGCAACACCAAGGTCAGTGACCAGCGCTCCAGGTTCACTACCCGCGCAGGTGTGCTCTACCTGTTCGAAAACGGTATTGCGCCCTATGTCAGCTACTCGGAGTCGTTCAACCCCAATACCGTATCGGACCAGCAAGGCCGCCCTCTAGCACCGACCGAGGGCACTCAATGGGAGGCTGGTATCAAGTATCAGCCGCCAGGTAGCGACAACCTGTTCACCGCATCGGTGTTCCGCATCGAGCAGGAGAACCTGGCCTCGAAGCAGCCTGACGAGGACTTCTATCGCCCTGTAGGGCAAGTGCGCTCACAAGGGCTGGAGCTGGAGGCCCATGTGCAACTGACCGACAGCTTGAAGCTGCTGGGCGGCTATACCTTTACCGATATCGAGTACGCAAAGTCGATGCCCAGCCTGGTGTCTGGCAACCTGGATAACAAGGGCAATTCGCCAACCCAGGCACCGAAACAGATGTTCTCGCTTTGGGCTGATTACAACTTCCACCAAGGGGCGCTGGATGGCCTGCGCTTAGGCGGTGGGGTGCGGTATGTGGGGTACAGCTGGGTGGATGCGGAAAACAGCATGAAGGTGCCCTCCTATACCCTGTTCGACGCCTCGATCGGCTATGACCTGGGCAAGGTCGGCCTCCGGGGGATGGATGTACGCCTGAACGCCAATAACCTCACCAATGAAAGCTACATCACCTCGTGTGCAAGCCTGAACTACTGCTACATGGGTGAAGAGCACAATGTCAGTGCCACGGTCAGCTATCAGTTCTGACTCTATGGTGGTCGCTGCGCGTCCGATCGCGACACAAGGCCGCTCCTACACGGGAAGCGCGCTCGCCTGAAAGTGCGCCCCCCCGGAAAAGACAAAGCCCCTGTCTGCATCGCAGACAGGGGCTTTGGATTTGAATCTTGACGATGACCTACT
>NZ_DKHD01000015.1:0-27396 GCF_002453565.1 Pseudomonas sp. UBA6753
TAACCCTTCGCAAGCCCCGTAACGTGCAGCTTTTCTGTGAACCTACACCGGATCAGAAGTCCAGGTTCGATACCGACAGCGCGTTGCTTTCGATGAAGTCACGACGCGGCTCGACCGCATCACCCATCAGGGTGTTGAAGATCTGGTCGGCAGCGATCGCATCCTCGATGGTGACCTTGAGCATACGGCGGACGGTTGGGTCCATGGTGGTTTCCCACAGCTGCTCAGGGTTCATCTCGCCCAGCCCTTTGTATCGCTGGATGGTGTGGCGCTTGGTGGTTTCGTTCATCAGCCAATCCAGGCCTTCCTTGAACTCGACAATTGCCTTGCGGCGCTCACCGCGCTGCACGTAAGCACCTTCGCCCAACAAGCTGGACAGCTTGGCACCAATGTTGACTACGGTACGGTAGTCATTGCTGCCAAAGAAGTCACGGTTGAAGGTGACGTAGCTGGCCAGGCCGTGGGAGGTAACTTCCACTTCTGGCAACCATACGTTGCGCTCTTTGTCTTCGCGCAGGCTGGCTTTGTAAACCAGGCCGGACTTCTGGCTGTTGTTCAAACGTTCCTGGAACTGGGCCAGCCAGGCTTGCATCACAGCGTGGTCACCCAGCTGTTCCAGGCTCACCTCCGGCAGGTAGATGAAGTGCTCGGTCAGCTCTTCCGGGTACAAGCGCGACAGACGCTTGAGTGTCTTCATGACACTACGGAATTCATTCACCAGTGCTTCCAGCTGCACACCGGAAACCGCTGGTGCCGACTCGTCCAGGTGCAGGCTGGCATCTTCCAGGGCCGACTGGGTCATGTACTCTTCCATGGCCTCGTCGTCCTTGATGTACTGCTCCTGCTTGCCTTTCTTCACCTTGTACAGCGGTGGCTGGGCAATGTAGATGTAGCCGCGCTCGACCAGCTCCGGCAGCTGACGGAAGAAGAAGGTCAGCAGCAGGGTACGGATGTGCGAACCGTCAACGTCAGCATCGGTCATGATGATGATGTTGTGATAACGCAGCTTGTCGATGTTGTACTCTTCGCGGCCAATACCGCAGCCCAATGCAGTGATCAGCGTGCCCACTTCCTGGGACGAGATCATCTTGTCGAAGCGCGCTTTCTCGACGTTGAGGATTTTACCCTTCAACGGCAGGATTGCCTGGGTACGACGGTTGCGGCCTTGCTTCGCCGAGCCACCCGCGGAGTCACCCTCCACCAGGTACAGTTCGGAAAGGGCAGGGTCCTTTTCCTGGCAGTCCGCCAGTTTGCCTGGCAGGCCGGCAATATCCAGCGCGCCTTTACGGCGAGTCATTTCACGGGCTTTACGTGCCGCTTCACGGGCACGGGCAGCGTCGATCATCTTGCCAACGACGGCCTTGGCCTCGTTCGGGTTTTCCAGCAGGAAGTCGGCGAAGTACTTGTTCATCTCCTGTTCCACGGCGGTTTTCACCTCCGAGGAGACCAGCTTGTCCTTGGTCTGCGAGCTGAACTTAGGGTCCGGCACCTTCACCGAGATGATCGCGGTCAGGCCTTCACGGGCGTCGTCGCCAGTGGTCGCCACCTTGTTCTTCTTGGCCAGGCCTTCCTGTTCGATGTAGCTGTTCAGGCTACGGGTCAGCGAGGACCGGAAGCCCACCAGGTGAGTACCGCCATCACGCTGCGGAATGTTGTTGGTGAAGCACAGCAGGTTTTCGTTGAAGCTGTCGTTCCACTGCAGGGCGACTTCAACACCCACGCCATCGTCACGCTGGACGTTGAAGTGGAATACCTGGGAGTTGACCGGGGTCTTGTTGGTGTTCAGGTATTCAACGAACGCACGCAGGCCGCCTTCGTACTTGAAGAACTCTTCCTTGCCGCTACGTTCATCCTTCAGCAGGATGCCAACGCCCGAGTTGAGGAAGGACAGTTCGCGGATACGCTTGGCCAGGATGTCCCAGCTGAAGTGAATGTTCTTGAAGGTTTCAGCCGAAGGCTTGAAGTGGATGTGGGTACCGGTGGTTTCGCTGTCACCGACTACCGCCATCGGCGCCTGTGGAACACCGTGAACGTAGGTCTGTTCCCAGATTTTGCCGCTACGGCGAACGGTCAGTACCAGTTTCTCGGACAGGGCGTTCACTACAGAAACACCTACGCCGTGCAGACCGCCGGATACCTTGTAGGAGTTGTCGTCGAACTTACCGCCAGCGTGCAGCACGGTCATGATGACCTCGGCTGCGGAAACGCCTTCTTCTTTATGCACGTCGACCGGAATGCCGCGACCGTTGTCGCGCACGCTGATGGATTCGTCCGGGTGGATGATGACGGTGATGTCATCGCAGTGACCGGCGAGGGCTTCGTCGATCGAGTTGTCGACCACCTCGAAGACCATGTGGTGCAGGCCGCTACCATCATCGGTGTCGCCAATGTACATGCCGGGGCGCTTGCGCACGGCATCCAAACCTTTCAGCACCTTGATGCTGGAGGAGTCGTACGTTTGATTTTCGCTCATGCATTCACTCCCGATGGTCGTGGGTCTGGGTGATACGGCCTTGTTCCACGTGGAACAAAGCAACTGGCGTTTCCGTCTGCCAGCCTTCCCTCAGTAATTCGTGATCTACACAGGTGATGAACACCTGGCAGCGTAATTCTTCAAGCAAGCGACACAGCGCGCGGCGATGCTGGTCGTCCAGTTCGGACGGCAAGTCATCCACGAGATAAATACAGTGACCGCGGCGAGCCTGACTAACGAGGTGGCCTTGGGCAATGCGCAATGCGCACACCACCAGCTTTTGCTGACCACGCGACAGGATGTCGGCTGCATTGTTGGCAGCCAGACGAAGACGCAGATCAGCACGCTGCGGACCGGCCTGGGTGTGGCCCATCTGCTGATCGCGAAGGAGAGAGGAAGCGAGTACTTCTTGCAGTTCCCGGTCCTTGTCCCAGCCTCGGTAGTAGCTAAGGGTCAACCCGTCCAGCTCGACCAGTTCGCTCAGGGTTCGCTCGAAGACGGGCTTCAAGGCCTTGATGTAGTTGCGACGGTATTCATCTATTTCCGCACTGGCCAGGCACAATTCCCGGTCCCAGGCGGCTTGCGAAGCTGGGTCAAGTGTACCATGCCGCAACCATGAGTTCCGCTGCCGCAGTGCCTTCTGCAGCCGTTGCCAGGCTGGCAGAAAACGAGGTTCCACGTGGAACACCCCCCAATCCAGGAACTGGCGGCGTATTTTCGGAGCGCCTTCCAACAAGCGGAAACTGTCCGGATTGATGAGCTGAAGCGGTAGCAATTCAGCCAGTTGCGCCGCACTCCGCGCATTCTGCCCATCGATGCGAATAGTGAACTCCCCCTGCCGCTCCCGGGATACACCCAGGTTACTGCTGCCACCCTCGGCCAATTGCACTTCGCCGAACACGGTACAGGCCGATTGTTCGTACTGGATAACCGGGTTCAGGCGGGTGCTGCGGAACGAGCGCGCCAGCCCGAGCAGGTGCACGGCCTCAAGCACGCTGGTTTTGCCGCTGCCGTTGGCGCCGTAAAGGATGTTGATGCGGGGGGACGGTGAGAGTGTCACCGGGTGCAAGTTGCGCACCGCGGTGACCATGATACGTCGAAGAGACATTTCGCCTGCTACGTTACAGACGCATCGGCATGACAACGTAGGAAGAATCGTCATTGCCAGCTTCCTGCAGCAGGGCACTGCTGTTGGAATCGGACAGGATCAGACGAACTTGCTCGGTAGTCATTACGCCCAGCACGTCCAGCAGGTAGCTGACGTTGAAGCCGATTTCCAGCGAGCTACCTTCGTAGTCCACGCTGATTTCTTCTTCAGCTTCTTCCTGCTCGGGGTTGTTGGCCTGGATTTTCAGTTGGCCAGCAGCCAGTTGCAGGCGGATACCGCGGTACTTTTCGTTGGAAAGAATCGCAGTACGGCTAAAGGCTTCACGCAGCGCCTGACGGTCGCCGACCACCAGCTTGTCACCGCCCTTGGGCAGTACGCGCTCGTAGTCCGGGAACTTGCCGTCCACCAGTTTGGAAGTGAAGGTGAATTCACCAGTGGTGGCGCGAATGTGGTGCTGGCCCAGGACGATGCTGACCATGCCTTCCGGGTCGGTCAGCAGGCGTGCCAGTTCGAGGATACCTTTGCGTGGCACGATGACCTGGTGGCGATCATCCTGCTCGATCGGTGCGCTCATGGAGCACAGCGCCAGGCGGTGACCGTCAGTGGACACAGCTCGCAGGGTGTTGCGGGAAACCTCCAGCAGCATACCGTTGAGGTAGTAGCGCACATCCTGCTGGGCCATGGCGAAACTGGTGCGCTCGATAAGGCGGCGCAGCTTGCTTTGTTCCAGGTTGCAGGTCAGCGAGCCCGGGCCTTCTTCCACGGTCGGGAAGTCATTGGCTGGCAGGGTCGACAGGGTAAAGCGGCTACGGCCGGCCTTGACCAACAGTTTCTGCTCGTCGACCTTGATATCGATCAGGGCGTCGTTAGGCAGGCTTTTGCAAATGTCCATCAGCTTGCGTGCCGGGACAGTGATTTCGCCAGGCTCGGCCGGCTCTTCCAGTTGCACGCGGCCTACCAGTTCGACTTCCAGGTCGGTACCAGTCAACGACAGTTGCTGGCCTTGCACGACCAGCAATACGTTGGACAGGACCGGCAAGGTCTGGCGGCGCTCGACGACACCGGCGACCAGTTGCAGGGGTTTCAACAGGGCTTCGCGTTGAATGGTGAAATGCATGGTCTAGTCCCTTGCCTTCAATTAGCTGCGCAGACGGCCATCAGGTCGTCAGCGTCCGCAGCAGGTTCTTGTAGTCCTCGCGGATGTCCGCGTCGGATTCCTTCAGTTCGTTGATCTTGCGGCAGGCGTGCAGCACGGTCGTATGGTCGCGACCACCGAACATGTCGCCGATTTCCGGCAGACTGTGGTTGGTCAGTTCTTTGGACAAGGCCATGGCCACCTGGCGTGGACGCGCCACGGAACGCGAACGACGCTTGGACAACAGATCGGAGATCTTGATCTTGTAGTACTCGGCGACGGTACGCTGAATGTTATCCACACTGACCAGTTTGTCCTGGAGCGCCAGCAGGTCCTTGAGCGATTCACGAATCAGTTCGATGGTAATGTCGCGGCCCATGAAGTGCGAGTGAGCGATCACCCGCTTCAATGCGCCTTCCAGTTCACGGACGTTGGAACGGATGCGCTGGGCAATGAAGAAGGCCGCGTCATGCGGTAGTTCGACCTTGGCCTGGTCGGCCTTCTTCATCAGGATCGCCACGCGGGTTTCCAGCTCTGGTGGCTCGACGGCAACCGTCAGGCCCCAACCAAAGCGCGACTTCAGGCGCTCTTCCAGGCCTTCGATTTCCTTGGGGTAGCGGTCAGAGGTAAGGATTACCTGCTGACCACCCTCGAGCAGGGCGTTGAAGGTGTGGAAAAACTCTTCCTGCGAGCGCTCTTTACGGGCAAAGAACTGGATATCGTCGATCAGCAACGCATCCACCGAGCGGTAGAAACGCTTGAATTCGTTGATGGCGTTGAGCTGCAGCGCCTTGACCATGTCCGCGACGAAGCGCTCCGAATGCAGGTACACGACCTTGGCGTTCGGGTTCTTCTTCAGCAGGTGGTTACCCACAGCATGCATGAGGTGGGTTTTACCCAGGCCCACACCACCATAAAGGAAGAGCGGGTTGTAACCATGCTTGGGGTTGTCTGCCACCTGCCAGGCAGCCGCGCGCGCCAACTGGTTCGACTTACCTTCGACGAAGGTGTCGAACGTGAAGGTGCGGTTCAGGTAACTGGTGTGTTTGAGCGCACCTTCAACCTGCACGGTGCGCTGTTCGGTCCGGGCACTGCCAGCCGACGCAGAAGCCGGCTCGGCCATGGCATCGAAGCTGTCACGCGAGGAGGGCTCGGCCAGTTCATCGACCAGCACAGGCTCGGCCGCCGCCACGGCGACGGGTTCGACCGCTGCCGGCACTGCCTTCTGTGTCTGGCTCTGGGCCTGGGTCTGGGCCAGCGAGGCGGCCACCGCAGCACTTACTGGCGCGTTGGGTGCGGCACGTGGCGCAGAGCTGCGACGGCTGCCGATCAACAAGGAAAGGGCAGGCGCAATGCCGCTGCCGTTTTCGCCCAACAGCTCGAGCAAACGACCCAGGTACTTTTCATTGACCCAATCGAGAACGAAACGGTTAGGCGCATAGACGCGCAACTCGTCGCCTTCGGCTTCGACCTGTAGCGGACGGATCCAGGTGTTGAATTGCTGGGCAGGCAGTTCATCGCGCAGAAGCTCCACGCACTGCTGCCAAAGTTCCACTGACACGGATATCCCCTGAGTTTGAAAGCCGGATGAGGCAAAAACAAACCGCCATTGTACCGGTCGAGCGTTCAGTTATCCACATGTGGACACGTTAGGAACCATGACAAAACAGCCATTTATCGACCAAAACGGCTTCTTCGCACTGTGAATAAGCCCTGTGGATAAGCAGCCATGAGCGCTATGCACAACCCTGAGGTCAAGCCTGTTGATAACTCCGCTGTGGATAAGCGGGTATTTAATCCACAGCTTTTGACCACGAAGAAAACAAGCGCAGCACCGGTTGAGAACACAGTTGTAAAACTCTGTACAGCCCGGATTTTCTGGCCTCAAGCGGGTTATCCACAGAAGGTTATCCACTTAAGATTTATAGATTCTTCAGAAAAGCTTTTTATATGTCTCTTCTTTTTTTTCATGTTGTCCCCAATTCGTGTGTCCGATCAAGCACCCTTGGGGGATGGACAAGCACGCACCGTCCATCACGTGCTCTATATGGAAAGACTGGTTGGAAATTGACCTACGGGCTTGCTTTCTCTAGAATCGCCGGTCTCTTAAAAAGGGGGCCATCCCGGCCCGTCGTCGACAAACCAGGTAACACGCCATGAAACGTACTTTCCAACCAAGCACCATCAAGCGCGCGCGCACCCACGGCTTCCGTGCCCGTATGGCTACCAAGAACGGCCGCGCTGTTCTGTCGCGTCGTCGTGCCAAAGGCCGTAAGCGTCTGGCCATTTGATTTTTCGGCACAGGTGGTGAGTCAGGACTTCAGTCGGGAAAAGCGACTGCTTACACCCCGACATTTCAAAGCGGTCTTCGACTCCCCAACCGGCAAGGTTCCAGGGAAAAACCTGCTGATCCTTGCTCGCGAGAACGGCCTCGATCACCCACGCCTTGGCCTGGTGATCGGCAAGAAGAGCGTCAAGCTCGCCGTTCAACGCAACCGCCTCAAGCGCTTGATGCGCGATTCCTTTCGCCTGAACCAGCAATTGCTTGCCGGGTTGGACATTGTGATCGTCGCGCGCAAGGGATTGGGTGAGATAGAAAACCCGGAATTGCACCAACACTTTGGCAAACTCTGGAAACGCCTGGCGCGCAGCCGGCCCACTCCAGCAGTGACCGCCAATTCCGCAGGGGTAGACAGCCAAGATGCGTAAACTGGCGCTCGTTCCGATCCAGTTTTACCGTTACGCCATTAGTCCTCTAATGGCCAGCCACTGTCGTTTCTTCCCCAGTTGCTCCTGTTACGCTTATGAAGCCATCGAAAACCACGGCCTCTGGCGTGGTGGGTGGCTAGCCGTTCGTCGCCTGGGGCGTTGTCATCCGTGGAACGACGGCGGTTTCGATCCCGTTCCTCCCGCTCCTTCCTCCCGAACTTCTTCGATAGCCGAGTAATCATGGATATTAAACGCACGATCCTGATCGTCGCCCTGGCAATCGTGTCCTACGTCATGGTCCTCAAGTGGAACCAGGACTACGGCCAGGCTGCCCTGCCGACTCAGAATACTGCTGCCAGCACCGTTGCCCCGGGTTTGCCGGATGGCGTACCGGCCGGTAATGCCGGCGCCAGCGCCGATGTGCCAAGCGCCAACGCCGAAACCAGCGCAGCCGAACTGGCACCGGTTGCGGTCAGCAAGGACCTGATCCGGGTCAAGACCGATGTCCTGGAGCTGGCTATCGATCCGGTCGGTGGTGACATCGTCCAGCTGAACCTGCCGCAGTACCCACGTCGCCAGGACCACCCGGACATTCCTTTCCAGCTGTTCGACAACGGTGGCGAGCGTGTCTACTTGGCACAAAGCGGCCTGACCGGCGTCAACGGTCCGGATGCCCGTCCTGCCGGTCGCCCTCTTTACGCTACCGACAAGAAGGGTTACCAGCTGGCCGATGGCCAGGAACAATTGGTGGTCGACCTGAAGTTCAGCGAAAACGGCGTCAACTACATCAAGCGCTTCAGCTTCAAGCGCGGCGAGTACGACCTGACCGTCAGCTACCTGATCGACAACCAGAGCGGTCAGGCCTGGAGCGGCAACATGTTTGCCCAGCTCAAGCGTGATGCCAGCTCCGATCCGTCGTCGAGCACTGCCACCGGCACCGCTACTTACCTGGGCGCTGCCCTGTGGACCCCTTCCGAGCCTTACAAAAAGGTCTCGATGAAGGACATCGACAAAGGTAGTTTGAAAGAAAATGTGTCCGGCGGCTGGGTTGCCTGGCTGCAGCACTACTTCGTGACCGCCTGGATTCCGGCCAAGTCGGACAACAACGTTGTTCAGACCCGCAAGGACAGCCAAGGCAACTACATCATCGGCTATACCGGCCCGGCCATCAGCGTGCCTGCTGGCGGCAAGGTCGAAACCAGCGCCATGCTGTACGCCGGCCCGAAAATCCAGTCCAAGCTGAAAGAGTTGTCCCCAGGTCTGGAACTGACTGTCGACTACGGTTTCCTGTGGTTCATCGCCCAGCCGATCTTCTGGCTGCTGCAACATATCCACAGCCTGCTGGGTAACTGGGGCTGGTCGATCATCGTGCTGACCATGCTGATCAAAGGCCTGTTCTTCCCGCTGTCGGCTGCCAGCTACCGTTCGATGGCGCGCATGCGTGCCGTTGCGCCGAAGCTCGCTGCACTGAAGGAACGCTTCGGTGACGATCGCCAGAAGATGTCCCAGGCGATGATGGAGCTGTACAAGAAAGAGAAGATCAACCCGCTGGGCGGCTGCCTGCCGATCCTGGTGCAGATGCCAGTGTTCCTGGCCCTGTACTGGGTACTGCTGGAAAGCGTGGAAATGCGCCAGGCTCCATGGATGCTGTGGATTACCGACCTGTCGATCAAGGATCCGTTCTTCATCCTGCCGATCATCATGGGCGCCACCATGTTCATCCAGCAGCGCCTGAACCCGACGCCGCCGGATCCGATGCAGGCCAAGGTGATGAAAATGATGCCGATCATCTTCACCTTCTTCTTCCTGTGGTTCCCGGCTGGTCTGGTGCTGTACTGGGTTGTGAACAACTGCCTGTCGATCGCACAGCAGTGGTACATCACCCGCAGCATCGAAGCAGCCAGCAAAAAAGCTGCTGCTTGACAGGCTACTGCGCTAGCCTGTGAATAAAAAACGCCCCCTAGTGGGGCGTTTTTGCTATCTGTCGTTTTTGTCGTAGAGGCTTTCGAGCATGAACACTGTGCGTGAAACCATCGCCGCCATCGCCACCGCCCAGGGCCGCGGCGGTGTGGGGATTGTCAGGTTGTCCGGCCCTCTGGCTGCCAAGGCCGGCCAGTTGATCACCGGCCGTACGCTTACCCCGCGCCACGCCCATTACGGCCCGTTCCGCGACGAGGAAGGCCTGGTGCTGGACGAAGGGATCGCGCTGTTCTTCCCTGGGCCGAATTCGTTCACCGGCGAGGACGTGCTGGAACTGCAGGGCCATGGTGGCCCGGTGGTGCTGGATATGCTGCTGCAGCGCTGTGTACAAGTTGGTTGCCGGCTGGCTCGCCCGGGTGAGTTCAGCGAACGTGCATTCCTCAATGACAAGCTCGACCTGGCCCAGGCCGAAGCCATTGCCGACCTGATCGAAGCCAGTTCCAGCCAGGCTGCGCGCAACGCACTGCGTTCGCTGCAGGGCGAGTTCTCCAAGCGCGTGCACAGCCTGACCGAAGCACTGATAGCCCTGCGCATCTACGTCGAGGCGGCGATCGACTTCCCCGAGGAAGAAATCGACTTCCTCGCTGATGGCCATGTACTTTCGATGCTCGATATCGTTCGCGGCGAGTTGTCCACAGTGCAGCGGGAAGCCGGGCAGGGTGCCTTGCTGCGTGACGGCATGACCGTGGTCATCGCCGGTCGGCCGAATGCCGGCAAGTCGAGCCTGCTGAATCAGCTGGCCGGACGGGAAGCGGCCATCGTCACCGACATTGCCGGCACCACGCGGGACATCTTGCGCGAACATATCCACATCGACGGCATGCCGCTGCACGTGGTCGATACTGCCGGGTTGCGCGACACCGATGACCATGTGGAAAAGATTGGCGTGGAACGTGCGCTGAAGGCTATTGGCGAGGCCGACCGGGTGTTGTTGGTGGTGGATTCCACTGCGCCCGAGGCCAGCGACCCGTTCGCCCTGTGGCCAGAATTTCTCGACCAGCGGCCAGACCCGGCCAAGGTGACGCTGATTCGCAACAAGGCCGATCTTAGTGGTGAGCGGGTAGCGCTGGAACAGTGCGATGACGGCCATGTAACGATCACCCTCAGTGCCAAAGGGGACGATGCAGGGCTGCAGTTGCTGCGTGACCACCTGAAGGCCTGCATGGGTTATGAACAGACGGCCGAGAGTGGTTTCAGCGCTCGCCGGCGCCATCTGGATGCCCTGCGCCAGGCCAGTGAGCACCTGGAACATGGCCGTGCACAACTGACCCTGGCTGGCGCGGGTGAGCTGTTGGCGGAAGACCTGCGGCAGGCGCAGCAGGCCCTGGGGGAGATTACCGGGGCATTCAGCTCTGATGACCTGCTGGGGCGGATTTTCTCCAGCTTCTGCATCGGCAAGTAATTCACAGCCAGGCAAAACCAAGAGCCGCTCCTTCGGGAGCGGCTTTTTTTTGCCTCAAATTCTTTGCAACAGATGACCGTGTTCAGGCGAACCGAGTACCAGTGGGAGCGGGCGTGCCCGCGAAGAGGCCCTTACCAGCCCTGAGTCTGTGTGGCTGTACCGACGAATTCGCGGGCTCGCCCGCTCCAACCTTGTCCGTATCTGGCCGCCAGCTCGAGGATTTTTTCAATCTCAGGCTGACTAAGGGGCGCAGGAGCCCTGTGGAAAACTCGCCTTCAGCTCCGTTGATAAGCAGGCTTTTTTTCTGAGGACAAACCCGCTTGTGGGTAAACAGCCATTTAATCCACAGGCTAAATCGTGTTATCCATAGCCCTCATGGTACTCCAACCACAGGGTTTAATTTTTCTCTACACGGCATGAATAAAGGCCTACATAACCTTATCCACAGCAAAGCTTGTGCATAAGAATAAACATAAAAACAAAGCTTTTTTAAATTTTTCCTCTTTGATTTCTGTTGGCTGCCACTCATCCACAGACTGGTCAAAATTTGCTCAGACGGTTTCTTTAAAGGGGGTGAAGTCCCTATACTTGTCCGCTTACCTTCTCTATTCGCAAAAACAGGCACGAGGTGCGTGGTGGATTTCCCTTCCCGTTTTGAAGTGATCGTCATCGGCGGCGGCCATGCCGGTACCGAGGCTGCGCTTGCGTCTGCACGCATGGGTGTGAAAACCCTGCTGCTGACCCATAACGTGGAAACCCTCGGTCACATGAGCTGCAACCCCGCCATTGGCGGTATTGGCAAAAGCCATCTGGTCAAAGAGATCGATGCCCTCGGCGGCGCCATGGCGCTGGCCACCGACAAGAGCGGCATCCAGTTCCGCGTTCTGAACAACCGCAAGGGCCCGGCCGTACGCGCCACCCGTGCACAGGCCGACCGCGCCATCTACAAGGCAGTGGTGCGTGAAATCCTGGAAAACCAGCCGAACCTGTGGATATTCCAGCAGTCCTGCGACGACCTGATCGTCGAGCAGGACCAGGTCAAAGGCGTGGTGACCCAGATGGGCCTGCGTTTCTTCGCCGAATCGGTGGTACTGACCACCGGTACCTTCCTCGGCGGGCTTATCCACATTGGTTTGCAAAACCATTCCGGTGGTCGCGCCGGCGATCCACCTTCGATCGCCCTGGCCCACCGCATGCGTGAACTGCCGCTGCGCGTCGGCCGCCTGAAAACCGGTACCCC
Organism: Pseudomonas sp. UBA6753; assembly: GCF_002453565.1. Taxonomy (NCBI): domain Bacteria; kingdom Pseudomonadati; phylum Pseudomonadota; class Gammaproteobacteria; order Pseudomonadales; family Pseudomonadaceae; genus Pseudomonas; species Pseudomonas sp. UBA6753. The sequence continues at coordinate 12,048 of NZ_DKHD01000015.1, forward strand.
GCCACGCATCGACGGCCGTTCGGTGGACTTCTCGGTGATGACCGAGCAGCCAGGCGATACGCCGATCCCGGTGATGTCGTTCATGGGCAACGCCCAGATGCATCCGCGCCAAGTGAGCTGCTGGATCACCCACACCAATGCGCGCACCCACGAGATCATCGCCTCGAACCTCGACCGTTCGCCGATGTACTCGGGTGTCATCGAAGGTGTCGGCCCGCGCTACTGCCCGTCGATCGAAGACAAGATCCACCGCTTCGCCGACAAGGAAAGCCACCAGGTGTTCATCGAGCCGGAAGGTCTGACCACCCATGAGCTGTACCCCAACGGTATTTCCACTTCGCTGCCGTTCGACGTGCAGCTGGAGCTGGTGCGGTCGATCCGCGGCATGGAGAACGCCCACATCGTTCGCCCGGGCTATGCCATCGAATACGACTACTTCGACCCGCGCGACCTCAAGTACAGCCTCGAGACCAAAGTCATCGGCGGCCTGTTCTTCGCCGGCCAGATCAACGGCACTACCGGTTACGAAGAAGCCGGCGCCCAGGGGTTGCTGGCCGGGACCAACGCCGCCCTGCGGGCGCAGGGCCGAGACAGCTGGTGCCCGCGCCGCGACGAGGCGTACATCGGTGTACTGGTCGACGACCTGATTACCCTGGGTACCCAGGAGCCGTACCGCATGTTCACTTCGCGTGCCGAGTACCGCCTGATCCTGCGCGAAGACAACGCCGACCTGCGCCTGACCGAAAAGGGCCGCGAACTCGGCCTGATCGACGACCTGCGCTGGGCCGCCTTCTGCGCCAAGCGCGACGGCATCGAACGCGAGGAGCAGCGCCTGAAGTCGACCTGGGTACGCCCGAACACCGAGCAAGGCCAGGCCATTGTGGATAAGTTCGGTACCCCGCTCAGCCACGAGTACAGCCTGCTCAACCTGCTGGCGCGCCCGGAAATCGACTACGCCGGGCTGATCGAGGCAACCGGCGGCGAAGCGATCGATCCACAGGTCGCCGAGCAGGTCGAAATCCGCACCAAGTACGCCGGCTACATCGACCGCCAGCAGGATGAAATCGCACGTCTGCGCGCCAGCGAAGACACCCGCCTGCCTGTGGATATCGATTACTCGACGATTTCCGGCCTGTCCAAGGAAATCCAGGGCAAGCTGGGCCAGACCCGACCGGAAACCCTGGGTCAGGCTTCGCGTATCCCGGGCGTGACCCCGGCGGCGATTTCCCTGTTGCTGATTCACTTGAAAAAACGCGGCGCTAGCCGCGAATTGGAGCAAAGCGCTTGAGTTCCCTGGTCACCCCGCAACACGCTGAAGAGTTGTCCACAGGTGCGCGCCAGCTCGGTGTCGAGCTGAGCGCCGAGCATCACGAAAAGCTGCTCGGCTACCTGGCCCTGTTGATCAAATGGAACAAAGCCTACAACCTCACCGCCGTGCGCGACCCCGACGAGATGGTGTCGCGTCACCTGCTCGACAGCCTCAGTGTCATGCCGTTTATCCACAGCGAGCGTGACAACTGGCTGGATGTCGGCAGTGGCGGTGGCATGCCCGGTATCCCATTGGCTATCCTGCATCCGCACAAGCGCGTGACAGTGCTGGACGCCAATGGCAAGAAGACCCGCTTCCTGACCCAGGTGAAAATGGAGCTCAAGTTGGACAACCTCACGGTTATCCACAGTCGGGTCGAAGCCTTCCAGCCGACACAACCGTTCAGCGGAATCATCTCCCGCGCCTTCAGCAGCATGGAGAACTTCACCAACTGGACCCGCCACCTGGGCGACACCGGGACGCAATGGCTTGCAATGAAGGGGCTGCATCCTGCCGATGAACTGGTAGCATTGCCCGCAGACTTCACAGTGGAAAGCGAGCAGGCCCTGACCGTTCCAGGTTGCCAGGGCCAGCGCCATCTGCTGATACTGCGCCGCAAGGCATGACTGGGAACACACGCAACAATGGCTAAGGTATTCGCAATCGCGAACCAGAAAGGTGGTGTGGGCAAGACAACCACCTGTATCAATCTCGCCGCCTCGCTGGCCGCGACCAAGCGTCGTGTGCTGCTGATCGACCTCGATCCGCAGGGCAACGCCACCATGGGCAGCGGTGTGGACAAGCACGAGCTCGAGCACTCGGTCTACGACCTGTTGATCGGGGAATGCGACCTGGCCCAGGCCATGCATTACTCCGAGCACGGTGGTTTCCAGTTGCTGCCGGCCAACCGTGACCTGACCGCCGCCGAAGTGGTGCTGCTGGAAATGCAGGTCAAGGAGAGCCGCCTGCGCAACGCCTTGGCGCCGATTCGCGAGAACTATGACTACATCCTCATCGACTGCCCTCCGTCGCTGTCGATGCTCACGCTCAACGCCCTGGTCGCCTCCGATGGCGTGATCATCCCGATGCAGTGCGAGTACTACGCACTGGAAGGTCTCAGCGACCTTGTGGATAACATCAAGCGCATCGCCGCCCGGTTGAACCCGGAGCTGAAGATCGAGGGCCTGCTGCGGACCATGTACGATCCGCGCCTGAGCCTGAACAACGATGTCTCGGCGCAGCTGAAGGAGCACTTTGGCCCGCAGCTGTACGACACGGTCATTCCGCGCAACATTCGCCTGGCCGAGGCCCCGAGCTTCGGCATGCCGGCCCTGGCCTACGACAAGCAATCGCGAGGCGCGCTGGCTTATCTGGCCCTGGCCGGGGAACTGGTACGCCGTCAACGCCGTCAATCACGCACTGCACAAACAACTTAAGGAATCCGTATGGCCGTCAAGAAACGGGGTCTCGGACGTGGGTTGGATGCACTGCTCAGTGGTCCTTCCGTCAGCGCGCTCGAAGAGCAGGCTGTGAAGATCGACCAGAAAGAACTGCAACACCTGCCGGTCGAGCTGATCCAGCGTGGCAAGTACCAGCCGCGCCGGGACATGGACCCGGAGGCGCTGGAAGAGCTCGCGCACTCGATTCGCAACCATGGCGTGATGCAACCGATCGTGGTGCGCCCGATCGATGGCAACCGCTTCGAGATCATTGCCGGTGAGCGCCGCTGGCGCGCCACCCAGCAGGCTGGCCTGGACAAGATCCCGGCGATGGTCCGCGAAGTGCCCGACGAAGCCGCCATCGCCATGGCGCTGATCGAGAACATCCAGCGCGAAGACCTCAACCCGCTGGAAGAGGCCCTGGCCCTGCAGCGCCTGCAGCAGGAGTTCGAGCTCACCCAGCAACAGGTGGCGGATGCCGTGGGCAAGTCGCGGGTGACCGTGGCCAACCTGCTGCGCCTGATCACCCTGCCTGACGCGATCAAGACCATGCTCGCCCATGGCGACCTGGAGATGGGCCACGCCCGTGCATTGCTCGGCCTGGAAGAACACCGCCAGGAAGAGGGGGCGCGTCATGTTGTCGCACGTGGCCTCACCGTGCGCCAAACCGAGGCACTGGTTCGTCAGTGGCTCAGCGACAAACCTGATCCGGTCGAACCGAGCAAACCTGATCCGGATATCGCACGCCTTGAACAGCGGCTCGCAGAGCGCCTGGGCTCGGCCGTGCAGATCCGCCATGGCAACAAGGGCAAAGGCCAATTGGTTATTCGCTACAACTCGCTTGACGAGTTGCAAGGCGTGCTTGCTCACATCCGCTGAAACAATTCCCGTTGTAGCGCGCAGTCGGAAATCACTACCGAATAGTTGAATAGGGGTTAATCCACCCCTATACTCTGCGCGCATTTTGTCGGCACAAATTATGCCAAGTCATAACTGACTTGCTGGTCGACTTCCGAGGAGCAGTTGTGATGGAAATCCGCACGCCAAACCGCCTGCCTTTCCATCGCTGGGCGGTTTTCCCGGTACTGCTGGCTCAATTCGTCGTACTGCTGCTGGCAACGTTGGTGTTGTGGCAGTGGAAAGGGGCGGTCAGTGGATATTCAGGCCTTTGCGGAGGTTTGATTGCCTGGCTACCCAATGTGTATTTCGCCTGGAAGGCCTTTCGCTTCAGCGGGGCCCGGGCGGCACAAGCCATCGTCAAGTCGTTCTACGCTGGCGAGGCAGGCAAGATGATTTTGACGGCAGTGCTTTTTGCACTGACCTTCGCAGGAGTGAAGCCACTGGCGCCGTTAGCAGTATTCGGCGTCTTCGTGTTGACCCTTTTGGTCAGCTGGTTCGCGCCCCTGCTGATGAATAAAAGACTTTCGAGACCTTAGGGCGTTTGAGGCAACCATGGCAGCAGAAACCGCTTCGGGCTATATCCAGCACCACTTGCAGAACCTGACCTACGGTCAACTACCAGACGGCAGCTGGGGCTTCGCCCATTCGGCTGCAGAAGCCAAGGCAATGGGCTTCTGGGCGTTCCACCTGGACACCCTGGGTTGGTCCGTCGCGCTGGGTCTGATCTTCCTGTTCATCTTCCGCATGGCGGCCAAGAAGGCGACTTCCGGCCAACCTGGCGGCCTGCAGAACTTCGTAGAAGTGATGGTGGACTTCGTCAACGGCAGCGTGAAGGACTCCTTCCACGGCCGTAGCCCGGTAATCGCTCCGCTGGCGCTGACCATTTTCGTCTGGGTATTCCTGATGAACGCCGTCGACCTGGTACCGGTCGACTGGATTCCTCAGCTGGCCATCCTGATCTCCGGTGACCCGCACATTCCATTCCGCGCCGTGTCGACCACCGACCCGAACGCGACCCTGGCCATGGCCTTCTGCGTGTTCGCCCTGATCATCTTCTACAGCATCAAGGTCAAGGGCCTGGGCGGCTTCATCGGTGAGCTGACCCTGCACCCGTTCGGCAGCAAGAACATCTTCGTTCAGATCCTGCTGATTCCGGTCAACTTCCTGCTGGAATTCGTCACCCTGATCGCCAAGCCGATCTCGCTGGCACTGCGTCTGTTCGGCAACATGTACGCCGGCGAACTGGTGTTCATCCTGATCGCTGTAATGTTCGGCTCCGGCCTGCTGTGGCTCAGCGGCCTGGGTGTGGTGCTGCAATGGGCGTGGGCTGTGTTCCACATCCTGATCATCACCCTGCAAGCTTTCATCTTCATGATGCTGACCATCGTCTACCTGTCGATGGCTCACGAAGATAACCATTAAGACCGCCTGGCGTGTCTGATAGCCTTCCCCGCCTGTTCGGGGGGAGGGCTTAAAAAGTCCGCAAGGGCATGCTGTACCAAACGATTTGTTTTACCGCTTCAAACTAAAAACCTAACCAATACGACGTAAAAGTCGGGAGGAAAGATGGAAACTGTAGTTGGTCTGACCGCTATCGCTGTTGCTCTGCTGATCGGCCTGGGTGCTCTGGGTACCGCCATTGGTTTCGGCCTGCTGGGCGGCAAGTTCCTGGAAGGCGCTGCTCGTCAACCAGAAATGGTTCCGATGCTGCAGGTTAAAATGTTCATCGTTGCCGGTCTGCTCGACGCCGTAACCATGATCGGTGTTGGTATCGCTCTGTTCTTCACCTTCGCGAATCCGTTCGTTGGTCAGATCGCCGGCTAATCACTCGTCACCACGAGTTGATGGCTGTATGAATTAAGACCGAGCGAGGTGTTGGCGTGAACATTAATGCAACCCTGATTGGCCAATCCGTTGCTTTTCTGATTTTTGTACTCTTCTGCATGAAGTATGTATGGCCTCCGGTCATCACTGCCCTGCAAGAGCGCCAAAAGAAGATTGCCGACGGCTTGGACGCTGCCAACCGCGCAGCTCGCGACCTGGAGCTGGCCCAAGAGAAAGCGGGTCAGCAACTGCGTGAAGCTAAAGCACAGGCAGCCGAAATCATCGAGCAAAGCAAGAAACGCGCTGCTCAGCTTGTCGAGGAAGCCCGTGATCAGGCCCGCGTCGAAGCTGACCGTGTGAAGGCTCAGGCTCTGGCCGAGATCGAACAGGAACTGAACAGCGCTAAAGACGCCCTGCGCGCCCAAGTGGGTGCCCTGGCCGTTGGTGGTGCTGAAAAGATCCTTGGCGCCACAATCGATCAAAACGCGCATGCGGAGCTGGTTAACAAACTGGCCGCTGAAATTTAAGCGAGGGCGATCATGGCAGAACTGACCACGTTGGCCCGACCTTACGCTAAGGCTGCCTTTGAGCATGCCCAGGCCCATCAGCAACTGGCCAATTGGTCAGCCATGCTCGGCCTGGCTGCTGCGGTGTCGCAAGACGACACCATGCAGCGCCTGCTCAAGGCCCCGCGACTGACGAGCGCAGAAAAGGCCGCCACGTTCATTGACGTGTGCGGTGACAAGTTCAATGCACAGGCACGGAATTTCATTCATGTTGCCGCGGAAAACGACCGTCTCCTGCTTCTGCCGGAGATTGCCGTCCTGTTCGACCTGTACAAGGCCGAGCAAGAGAAATCCGTGGACGTGGAAGTCACCAGTGCCTTCGCGTTGAACCAAGAACAGCAAGACAAACTCGCCAAGGTTCTCAGTGCACGGTTAGGCCAGGAAGTGCGCCTGCACGCGTCGGAGGATGCCAGCCTGATTGGCGGCGTCGTCATCCGCGCTGGTGACCTGGTAATCGATGGCTCTGTTCGCGGCAAAATCGCGAAACTGGCCGAAGCATTGAAATCTTGAGTTTGAAGGGGCAGCAGAGCAATGCAGCAACTCAATCCTTCCGAAATTAGTGAAATCATCAAGGGCCGCATCGACAACCTCGATGTGAGCTCCCAAGCCCGTAACGAAGGTACCGTTGTTTCGGTATCCGACGGTATCGTGCGGATCCACGGTCTGGCCGACGTCATGTACGGCGAAATGATCGAGTTCCCTGGCAGCGTATTCGGCATGGCCCTGAACCTGGAGCAAGACTCCGTAGGTGCAGTGATCCTGGGTGCCTATGACACCCTCGCCGAAGGCATGAGCGCCAAGTGCACCGGTCGCATCCTGGAAGTTCCGGTCGGCAAAGGCCTGCTGGGCCGCGTCGTCGACGCTCTGGGTAACCCGATCGATGGCAAAGGTCCTCTGACCACCACCGAAACCGACGCGGTCGAAAAGGTCGCTCCAGGCGTGATCTGGCGTAAGTCGGTAGACCAGCCTGTACAGACTGGCTACAAGTCCGTCGACGCCATGATCCCTGTCGGCCGTGGCCAGCGCGAGCTGATCATCGGTGACCGTCAGATCGGCAAGACCGCCATGGCCATCGACGCCATCATCAACCAGAAAGACTCCGGTATTTTCTGTGTTTATGTTGCTGTCGGCCAGAAGCGTTCCACCGTTGCCAACATCGTTCGCAAGCTGGAAGAAGCCGGCGCCCTGGCCAACACCATCGTGGTCGTTGCCAGTGCTTCGGAATCCGCCGCACTGCAATTCCTGGCGCCATACGCCGGCTGCACCATGGGCGAGTTCTTCCGTGACCGCGGTGAAGACGCCCTGATCGTTTACGATGACCTGTCCAAGCAGGCTGTTGCCTACCGTCAGATCTCCCTGCTGCTGCGCCGTCCACCAGGACGTGAAGCGTACCCAGGTGACGTGTTCTATCTCCACTCCCGTCTGCTGGAGCGTGCATCGCGCGTTTCGGAAGAGTACGTCGAGAAGTTCACCAACGGTGCTGTGACTGGCAAAACAGGTTCCCTGACCGCCCTGCCGATCATCGAAACCCAGGCTGGCGACGTTTCCGCGTTCGTTCCGACCAACGTGATTTCCATCACCGACGGTCAGATCTTCCTGGAATCGGCCATGTTCAACTCGGGCATCCGCCCTGCAGTGAACGCCGGTGTTTCGGTATCCCGCGTAGGTGGTGCCGCTCAGACCAAGATCATCAAGAAGCTGTCCGGTGGTATCCGTACCGCTCTGGCTCAGTACCGTGAACTGGCTGCATTCGCCCAGTTCGCTTCCGATCTGGACGAAGCGACCCGCAAGCAGCTGGAGCATGGTCAGCGCGTTACCGAGCTGATGAAGCAGAAGCAGTACGCGCCGATGTCCATCGCGGACATGGCCCTGTCGCTGTACGCCGCTGAGCGTGGCTTCCTGACTGACGTAGAAGTCTCCAAGATCGGTAGCTTCGAGCAAGCACTGATCGCCTTCTTCAACCGTGATCACGCTGAACTGATGGCGAAGATCAACGTGAAGGGTGACTTCAACGACGAAATCGACGCAGGCCTGAAAGCCGGTATCGAGAAGTTCAAGGCCACCCAGACCTGGTAAGCCGCAGCGGGGGCTCAGGCCCCCGCTTGCTAACCTGATAGGTGATACATGGCAGGCGCAAAAGAGATTCGCAGTAAGATTGCGAGCATCAAAAGCACGCAAAAAATTACCAGCGCCATGGAGAAAGTGGCGGTCAGCAAGATGCGCAAGGCACAAATGCGCATGGCTGCTAGCCGTCCTTACGCGGAGCGTATCCGCCAGGTGATCGGTCATCTGGCCAACGCCAACCCGGAATACCGCCACCCGTTCATGATCGAGCGCCCTGTAAAGCGCGCCGGTTATATCGTGGTGAGCAGTGACCGTGGTCTGTGCGGTGGCTTGAACACCAACCTGTTCAAGGCCCTGGTCAAGGACATGAACGAAAACCGCGAACAGGGCGTGGAAATCGACCTGTGCGTGATCGGCAGCAAGGGTGCGACTTTCTTCCGCATCTTTGGCGGCAACGTCGTAGCCGCGATCAGCCACTTGGGCGAAGAGCCATCGATCAACGATCTGATCGGCTCCGTCAAAGTAATGCTGGACGCCTACCTGGACGGCCGTATCGATCGCCTCTCGGTGGTTTCGAACAAGTTCATCAACACCATGACCCAGAAGCCAACGGTCGAGCAATTGGTACCGTTGGTGGCAACCCCGGATCAGGATCTCAAGCATCACTGGGACTACCTGTACGAACCCGACGCAAAAGAGCTGCTGGACGGCTTGATGGTGCGTTACGTGGAGTCGCAGGTGTACCAGGCGGTGGTCGAGAACAACGCTGCTGAACAAGCGGCCCGGATGATCGCCATGAAGAACGCCACAGACAACGCCGGTGATTTGATCAAAGAGCTTCAGTTGATCTACAACAAGGCGCGTCAGGCTGCGATCACCCAGGAGATCTCGGAAATCGTCGGCGGCGCTGCCGCGGTTTAACGGTTCAAATATTCAGAGGATCCAGCTATGAGTAGCGGACGTATCGTTCAAATCATCGGCGCCGTCATCGACGTGGAATTCCCACGTGACGTCGTGCCGAGTGTTTACAACGCGCTGAAAGTACAAGGCGCGGAAACCACCCTGGAAGTTCAGCAGCAGCTGGGCGACGGCGTGGTTCGTACCATTGCGATGGGCTCGACCGAAGGCCTGAAGCGCGGTCTGGAAGTCGTTGACTCCGGCGCTGCCATTTCCGTTCCTGTTGGTAAGGCCACCCTGGGCCGTATCATGGACGTACTGGGCAACCCGATCGACGAGGCCGGCCCGATCGGCGAAGAAGAGCGTCGCGGTATCCACCAGCCAGCGCCTTCGTTCGCTGACCAGGCAGGCGGCAACGACCTGCTGGAAACCGGCATCAAGGTTATCGACCTGGTTTGCCCGTTCGCCAAGGGTGGTAAGGTTGGTCTGTTCGGTGGTGCCGGTGTCGGCAAGACCGTAAACATGATGGAACTGATCCGTAACATCGCCATGGAACACAGCGGTTACTCCGTGTTCGCTGGTGTGGGTGAGCGTACTCGTGAGGGTAACGACTTCTACCACGAGATGAAGGACTCCAACGTTCTCGACAAGGTAGCGCTGGTCTACGGTCAGATGAACGAGCCACCAGGAAACCGTCTGCGCGTAGCGCTGACCGGCCTGACCATGGCCGAGAAGTTCCGTGACGAAGGTAACGACGTTCTGCTGTTCGTCGACAACATCTATCGTTACACCCTGGCCGGTACCGAAGTATCCGCACTGCTGGGCCGTATGCCTTCGGCAGTAGGTTACCAGCCGACCCTGGCTGAAGAGATGGGCGTTCTGCAAGAGCGTATCACCTCCACCAAGGAAGGTTCGATCACCTCCGTTCAGGCCGTATACGTACCTGCGGACGACTTGACCGACCCGTCGCCTGCGACCACCTTCGCCCACTTGGACGCCACCGTCGTTCTGTCCCGTGACATCGCCTCCCTGGGTATCTACCCAGCGGTCGACCCACTGGACTCGACTTCGCGCCAGCTGGACCCGAACGTGATCGGCAACGAGCACTACGAGACCGCTCGTGGCGTTCAGTATGTTCTGCAGCGCTACAAAGAGCTGAAGGACATCATCGCGATCCTGGGTATGGACGAACTGTCCGAAGCCGACAAGCAACTGGTAGCCCGCGCTCGTAAGATCCAGCGCTTCCTGTCGCAGCCGTTCTTCGTGGCCGAAGTCTTCACCGGTTCGCCAGGCAAGTACGTTTCCCTGAAAGACACCATCGCTGGCTTCAGCGGCATCCTCAAAGGTGACTACGACCACCTGCCAGAACAAGCGTTCTACATGGTCGGCAGCATCGACGAAGCGATCGAGAAAGCCAAGAAACTGTAATTCCTGCGCCCCGCAAGGGGCGCTATCAGGTTGAGGCAAGCAGATGGCTATGACAGTCCATTGCGATATCGTCAGCGCGGAAGGAGAGATCTTCTCCGGCCTGGTCGAGATGGTAGTTGCGCACGGTAACCTGGGTGATCTTGGTATCGCTCCGGGTCACGCGCCGCTGATCACCAATCTCAAGCCTGGTCCGATCACGCTGACCAAGCAGGGTGGCGCCCAAGAGGTGTTCTACATCTCTGGTGGTTTCCTCGAGGTTCAGCCGAACATGGTCAAGGTGCTTGCCGATACCGTGCAACGTGCTGCAGACCTGGATGAAGCTCAGGCTCAGGAAGCCCTCAAGGCTGCCGAGAACGCCCTGAATCTGAAAGGCGCGGACTTCGACTACGGCGCCGCCGCCGCACGTCTGGCCGAGGCCGCAGCTCAGCTGCGTACCGTCCAGCAAATGCGCAGAGGCAAGTAATCGGCCCTCGGCTGATAACTTCTGTAGCGATTGAGTAAAAGGGTAGCCTCGGCTACCCTTTTTCTTTTTCTGATTTTTCCCCCCGGTCATTTCACTGACCACCCAGGATTGGTAGCCAGTAATGTCACTCGATATCGTTATTCTCGCCGCCGGCCAAGGCACCCGCATGCGCTCGGCGCTGCCCAAGGTGCTGCACCCGGTAGCCGGCAACTCCATGCTCGGCCATGTTATCCACAGCGCGCGCCAGTTGCAGCCGCAAGGTATTCATGTGGTCATTGGCCATGGTGCCGAGTTGGTTCGAGAGCGCCTGGCCGCCGACGACCTGAACTTCGTCATGCAGGACAAGCAGCTGGGTACCGGTCATGCGGTTGCCCAGGCACTACCGGCCTTGACCGCCGAAACCGTGCTGGTGCTGTACGGTGATGTGCCGTTGATCGAAGTGGAAACCCTGCAGCGTCTGCTGGCCAAGGCCAACGAGCAGCAACTGGGCCTGCTCACGGTTACCCTCGACGACCCGACCGGCTATGGCCGCATCGTGCGTGACGAGCAGGGCAAGGTGACCGCCATCGTTGAGCACAAGGACGCCAACGAAGCGCAGAAAGCGATCAAGGAAGGCAACACCGGTATTCTGGCCCTGCCAGCCGCGCGCCTGGCCGACTGGATGGGCCGCCTATCGAACAACAACGCTCAGGGCGAGTATTACCTGACCGACGTCATCGCCATGGCTGTGGCCGATGGCCTGGTGGTGGCTACCGAACAGCCGCACGACCCGATGGAAGTGCAAGGTGCCAACGACCGCCGCCAGTTGTCGGAGCTGGAGCGCCACTACCAGTTGCGCGAAGGCCGTCGCCTGATGGCCCAGGGTGTGACCCTGCGCGACCCGGCGCGCTTCGATGTCCGCGGTGAAGTGACCGTTGGCCGTGACGTGCTGATCGACATCAACGTGATTCTCGAAGGCAAGGTGGTCATCGAGGATGATGTGCAGATCGGCCCTAACTGCGTGATCAAGAACACCACCCTGCGCAAAGGCGCAGTGGTCAAGGCCAACAGCCACCTCGAAGGCGCCGTGATGGGCGAGGGCAGCGATGCCGGCCCGTTCGCCCGCCTGCGCCCGGGCAGTGTGCTGGACGCCAAGGCCCATGTGGGTAACTTCGTCGAACTGAAAAACGCCCACCTCGGGGAAGGTGCCAAGGCCGGTCACCTCACCTACCTGGGCGATGCCGAAATCGGTGCGCGCACCAACATCGGCGCCGGCACCATCACCTGCAATTACGATGGCGCCAACAAGTTCAAGACCGTGATGGGCGAGGACGTGTTCATCGGCTCGAACAACTCGTTGGTAGCGCCTGTGGAAATCAAGGCTGGTGCGACCACTGCTGCCGGTTCGACCATCACCCAGACCGTGGAGGCAGGCGACCTGGCGGTGGCTCGTGCACGGCAGCGCAACATCTCGGGTTGGAAGCAGCCGGAAAAGATCAAGAAGAGCTGAGTTATACACAGCTGTTTCGATCGAAAGCCGACTTATGTGAATAAGTCGGCTTTTTTCTTGGTCGTTTGGTGTTACTTGTGGGAGCGGCCTTGTGTCGCGAAAGGGCTGCGAAGCAGCCCCGGCAATATTCGCGTTACCTTTGAAATGATTGGGGCCGCTTTGCGGCCCTTTCGCGACACAAGGCCGCTCCCACAAGGGCATGGCGAGTGCCGGAAGAAACTATCCACAGGCAGTGACACCTTGACGAATCGCTCATCTTAGGTTTTGATTGCCACCATTATCTTTCGAATCGAAACTTAAGCGCTCATGTCGAAACGAAACACCCCGCAGCGGCGGCACAACATCCTGGCTTTGCTCAGCGAGCAGGGCGAGGTGAGTGTGGACGCGTTGGCCAAGCGTTTCGCTACCTCGGAAGTCACCATTCGCAAGGACCTCGCTGCCCTAGAAACCAACGGCCTGTTGCTGCGGCGCTACGGTGGCGCGGTCCCGGTGCCACAAGAGTTGCTCGGCGAACCTGCCCAGCCGGTGTCTTCCTATAAAAAGGCCATCGCCCGCGCCGCCGTGGCACGTATCCGCGAACATGCGCGCATCATCATCGACAGCGGTAGCACCACGGCAGCCATGATCCCCGAACTGGGGCGCCATCCTGGCCTGGTGGTGATGACCAATTCGATGAACGTGGCCCGTGCCATCTGTGACCTCGAACACGAGCCGGTGCTGCTGATGACCGGTGGCACCTGGGACCCGCATTCCGAGTCGTTCCAGGGCCAGGTGGCCGAGCAGGTGTTGCGCTCCTACGATTTCGACCAGCTGTTCATCGGCGCCGACGGCATCGACCTCGGCCGCGGTACCACCACCTTCAACGAACTTCTCGGGCTGAGCCGGGTCATGGCCGAAGTCGCCCGTGAAGTGATCGTGATGGTCGAATCGGACAAGGTAGGGCGCAAGATCCCCAACCTCGAGCTGCCCTGGGGCAGCGTGCACACCCTTATTACCGACGAACGCCTGCCCGCAGCGGCACGCGAACAAATTCAAGCCCGCGGCATCAACCTGATCTGCGCCGCGATCAGCCAGGAGCAATAAACCATGTGTGGAATCGTTGGTGCCGTCGCCGAACGCAACATCACAGCCATCCTGATCGAAGGCCTCAAGCGTCTTGAGTACCGCGGGTACGACAGCGCCGGCCTGGCCGTCCTCACCCAGAACGGTGAACTGCAGCGCCGCCGCCGTATCGGCAAGGTCAGTGAACTGGAAGCCGCTGTTGCCGCCGAGCCACTGGCCGGCCAGCTGGGCATCGCCCACACTCGCTGGGCCACCCACGGTGCGCCGACCGAGGGCAACGCCCACCCGCACTTCTCGGGCAATGAAGTGGCCGTGGTGCACAACGGCATCATCGAGAACCACGAAGAACTGCGCGAAGAGCTGAAGGGCCTTGGCTATGTCTTCACTTCGCAGACCGATACCGAAGTCATCGTCCACCTGATCCACCATACCCTGAAGAGCGTTCCGGACCTGACCGATGCCCTGAAGGCTGCGGTGAAGCGCTTGCATGGTGCTTACGGCCTGGCGCTGATCAGTGCCAAGCAGCCTGACCGCCTGGTAGCCGCACGCAGTGGCAGCCCGCTGGTGATCGGCCTTGGCCTGGGCGAGAACTTCCTGGCGTCCGACCAGCTGGCCCTGCGCCAGGTCACCGACCGCTTCATGTACCTGGAAGAAGGCGACATCGCCGAAATCCGCCGTGACCAGGTCTCCATCTGGGACCAGGATGGCCACAAGGTCCAGCGCGAAACCGTGCAGTACCACGAAGGTGCCGAAGCTGCCGACAAGGGTGCCTACCGCCACTTCATGCTCAAGGAAATCCACGAGCAGCCAAGCGTGGTGCAGCGCACCCTGGAAGGTCGCCTGGGCAAGGACAACGTGATGGTACAGGCCTTCGGCCCGCAGGCTGCCGAACTGTTCGCCAAGGTGCGTAACGTGCAGATCGTTGCCTGCGGTACCAGCTACCACGCCGGCATGGTCGCCCGTTACTGGCTGGAAAGCCTGGCCGGGATCCCGTGCCAGGTCGAAGTGGCCAGCGAGTTCCGTTACCGCAAGGTGGTAGTGCAGCCGGACACCCTGTTCGTCTCCATCTCGCAGTCTGGCGAAACCGCCGACACCTTGGCCGCGCTGCGCAACGCCAAGGAGCTGGGCTTCCTCGGCAGCCTGGCGATCTGCAACGTCGGTATCAGCTCGCTGGTGCGTGAGTCGGACCTGACCCTGCTGACTCTGGCTGGCCCGGAAATCGGCGTGGCCTCGACCAAGGCTTTCACCACCCAGCTGGTTTCGCTGATGCTGCTGACCCTGGCTCTGGGCCAAGTGCGCGGTACCCTGGAAGCCGGCGTCGAAGCCGAGCTGGTTGAAGAGCTGCGCCGCCTGCCGGCCCGCCTGGGCGAAGCCCTGGCCATGGACGCCACCGTCGAGAAAATCGCCGAGCTGTTCGCCGACAAGCACCACACCCTGTTCCTCGGCCGTGGTGCGCAGTACCCGGTGGCGATGGAAGGTGCGCTCAAGCTCAAGGAAATCTCTTACATCCACGCCGAAGCCTACCCGGCAGGCGAGCTGAAGCACGGCCCGCTGGCGCTGGTGGATAGCGACATGCCGGTGGTTACCGTTGCGCCGAACAACGAACTGCTGGAGAAGCTGAAGTCAAACCTGCAGGAAGTACGCGCCCGTGGTGGCGAGCTGGTAGTGTTTGCCGACGAGCAGGCCGGCATGACCAATGGTGAAGGTACCCACGTGATCAAGGTGCCGCACATCGCCGACGCCCTGGCGCCGATCCTGTACACCATCCCGCTGCAGCTGCTGTCTTACTACGTGGCCGTGCTCAAGGGCACCGACGTGGACCAGCCGCGTAACCTGGCCAAGTCGGTTACGGTCGAGTAAGCCAGAAGCCAGGGGGTGCTTTGCGCCCCATCGCGACACAAGGCCGCT
>NZ_DKHD01000036.1:0-67582 GCF_002453565.1 Pseudomonas sp. UBA6753
TCGGTACCGGTAACAAGGTGTCCATCGGCCTGACCCGTTCGGAATACCAGACCCGCTACAACTTCGGCTTCGTTGATCCCTACTTCACTGCCGATGGCGTGAGCCTGGGCTACAACGCCTTCTACCGCAGCACCGACTACGACGACCTCGACGTCGACGTGGCCAGCTACGCGGTGGACAGCTACGGTGCGGGCGTCAGCCTCGGCTACCCGATCAGCGAGACATCGCGCCTGACCTATGGCCTGAGCGTGCAGCAGGACAAGATCAAGACCGGCAAGTACACCGTTGACGAGATCTTCGATTTCCTCGAAGAGGAAGGCGACAACTTCCTGAACTTCAAGGCCTCGATCGGCTGGTCCGAGTCGACCCTGAACAAAGGTGTGCTGGCAACCCGTGGTCACTCCCAGAGCCTGACCCTGGAATCCACCATTCCGGGCAGCGACCTGTCGTTCTTCAAGCTCGACTACCGCGGCCAGCTGTTCAAGCCGATCACCAACGACTACACCCTGCGCCTGCACACCGAGCTGGGTTATGGTGACGGTTATGGCAGCACCTCGGGCCTGCCGTTCTACGAGAACTACTTCGCGGGTGGCTTCAACTCCGTCCGTGGCTTCAAGGACAGCAGCCTGGGCCCACGCAGTACCCCAAGCCGCGGCGAGGCCAACGGTGGCAAGCCAGGCACCATCGCCGACCCGGACCAGGATCCGTTGCCGTTTGGTGGCAACGTACTGGTACAAGGTGGTGTCGAGCTGCTGTTCCCGCTGCCGTTCGTCAAGGACCAGCGTTCGCTGCGCACCTCCGTGTTCTGGGACGTGGGTAACGTGTTCGACACCAATTGCGGCAACCAGCCGGATTGCGAGAAGGTCGGTTTCTCGGGCATGGCCAGTTCGGTCGGCCTGGGCGTGACCTGGATCACCGCACTGGGCCCGCTGAGCTTCAGCCTGGCAATGCCGGTCAAGAAGCCGGACGATGCCGACACCCAGGTGTTCCAATTCTCTCTGGGCCAGACCTTCTGAGGTCGGCCCTCGCTTAATGACAACGGTTTATCCAGGAGTGCATCGTGCGTAAGTTGACCCAACTGGCCGTAGTGGCCGCGGCGCTGGTCGCCACCCCGGCTTTCGCCGAAATGAAGGTTGCCGTCCTGAACTATCAGATGGCCCTGCTGGAGTCGGATGCCGCCAAGAAATACGCGGTGGATGCCGAGAAGAAGTTCGGCCCGCAACTGACCAAGCTGAAAAGCCTGGAAAGCAGCGCCAAGGGCATCCAGGACCGTCTGATCAAGGGCGGCGACAAGATGCAGCAGCAGGAGCGCGAGCGCCTGGAGCTCGAGTTCAAGCAGAAGGCCCGAGACTTCCAGTTCCAGTCCAAGGAACTGAACGAAGCCAAGGCCGTTGCTGACCGCGACATGCTCAAGCAGCTGAAGCCGAAGCTGGATGGCGCTGTCGAGGAAGTGATCAAGAAAGGTGGTTACGACCTGGTCCTCGAGCGTGGTGCGGTCATCGATGTCAAACCTCAGTACGACATCACCCGCCAAGTCATCGAGCGCATGAACCAAGCCCGTTGATATGACCGTGACCATGACGCTAGGCCAGTTGGCCGAGGCCCTCGGCGCCACCCTCAAGGGGCCCGAGGCGCTGCAGATTACCGGGCTGGCCACCTTGCAGGAGGCTGGCCCAGGTCAGTTGAGCTTCCTCGCCAACCCGCAGTACCGCAAATTCCTGGATAGCAGCCAGGCGGCCGCGGTGCTGCTGAAGGCGGCGGACGCCGAAGGCTTTGCCGGCAATGCGCTGATCGTCGCCGATCCGTACCTGGCCTACGCGCGCATTTCCCATCTGTTCGACCCCAAACCCAAGGCTGTGGCGGGTATTCATCCCAGCGCCGTGGTGGCCGAGGACGCGCAGGTGGACGCCAGTGCCAGCATCGGGCCGTTCGCGGTCATCGAAAGCGGTGCGCGCATCGCGGCCAATGTCAGCGTGGGTGCACACTGCGTGGTCGGTGCCCGTTGCGTGATCGGAGAGGGCGGCTGGCTGGCCCCACGGGTCACCCTGTACCATGATGTGACCATCGGCAAGCGTGTGGTCATCCAGTCGGGTGCGGTGATCGGCGGTGAAGGTTTCGGCTTTGCCAACGAGAAGGGCGTGTGGCGCAAGATCGCCCAGATCGGTGGCGTGACCATCGGCGACGACGTGGAAATCGGTGTCAACACCGCGGTTGATCGTGGCGCGCTGTCGGATACGCGGATCGCTGATGGGGTCAAGCTCGACAACCAGATCCAGATCGCCCACAACGTGCAGATCGGTGAGCACACGGCCATGGCCGCCTGCGTCGGAATTTCCGGCAGCACGCGCATCGGCAAGCATTGCACCATTGCCGGCGGTGTCGGCATGGTGGGTCATATCGATGTCTGTGATAACGTTTTCGTGTCCGGGATGACCATGGTGACCCGTTCGATCACCGAACCGGGTGCCTATTCTTCCGGCACTGCCATGCAGCCACTGGCTGAATGGCGCAAGAGCGCCGCGCGTATCCGCCACCTGGACGACATGGCCAAGCGTCTCCAGCAGCTGGAAAAACGCGTCGATACCGTGACCTCAGGTGGCCAGCCGACATCAGAAGGCTGATACCATTCCCTGAGCAAGAGTGAACAGTCGCTAGCTGGCTCCTCTTTGGACTGCAAAAGGAGCGTGTGGTCAGCACCTGCGCTCCCTATTCTTATTACAGGCTTCCCCCCCGAAATGATGGACATCAACGAGATTCGCGAATACCTGCCTCACCGTTACCCGTTCCTGCTGGTGGACCGCGTGACGGAGCTGGACTACGAGGCCCAGAGCATTCGTGCCTACAAGAATGTCAGCATCAACGAGCCGTTCTTCAACGGCCATTTCCCGGCTCACCCGATCATGCCGGGCGTCCTGATCATCGAAGCCATGGCACAGGCCGCGGGTATCCTCGGTTTCAAGATGCTCGACGCCAAGCCGGCCGATGGCACCCTGTACTACTTCGTCGGCTCCGACAAGCTGCGTTTCCGTCAGCCGGTACTGCCGGGTGACCAGTTGGTGCTGGAAGCCAAGTTCCTCAGCCGCAAGAGCATGATCTGGAAATTCGAGTGCCGCGCCCTGGTGGACGGCAAGCCGGTTTGCTCGGCAGAAATCACCTGCGCGGAACGCTCCCTATGAATTCGATTGATCCTCGGGCCATTATCGACCCGTCGGCCAAGCTGGCCGATGGTGTCGAGGTCGGCCCCTGGTCGATCGTTGGCCCCGATGTGGAAATCGGGGAGGGCACCGTTATCGGCCCGCATGTTGTGCTCAAAGGGCCGACCCGCATCGGCAAGCACAACCGTATCTTTCAGTTTTCCTCGATCGGCGAAGACACCCCGGACCTCAAGTACAAGGGTGAGCCGACGCGCCTGGTGATCGGCGATCACAATGTGATCCGCGAAGGGGTGACCATTCACCGCGGCACCGTCCAGGACCGTGCGGAAACCACCGTGGGCGACCACAACCTGATCATGGCCTATGCCCACATCGGCCACGACAGCGTCATCGGCAACCACTGCATCCTGGTCAACAACACGGCCCTGGCCGGCCATGTGCACGTGGGGGACTGGGCGATCCTGTCCGGCTACACCCTGGTGCACCAGTACTGCCATATCGGTGCCCACGCGTTTTCCGGCATGGGCACGGCGATCGGCAAGGATGTCCCGGCCTTCGTCACCGTGTTCGGCAGCCCGGCCGAAGCCCGCAGCATGAACTTCGAAGGCATGCGCCGCCGGGGTTTCAGCGATGAGGTGATCCATGTGCTGCGCCGTTGCTACAAGATCGTCTATCGCCAGGGCCTGACCGTCGAAGACGCGCTCAAGGAGCTGGACGAACTGGCTGCGAAGCACCCTGAGGTCGATCTGTTCCGTCAGTCGATCGTGAACTCCGCCCGCGGCATCACCCGCTGACATGGCCCAGCTTTGCGTAGCCTTGGTCGCAGGTGAGGCCAGCGGCGACATTCTCGGTTCCGGCTTGATGCGTGCCATCAAGGCACGCCACCCCGACGTACGGTTCATCGGCGTTGGCGGCCCCTTGATGGAAGCCGAAGGCCTGCAATCCTATTTCCCCATGGAACGCCTGGCCGTCATGGGTCTGGTCGAAGTGCTGGGGCGCCTGCGCGAGCTGCTCAAGCGCCGCAAGCTGCTGATCGAGACCCTGATCGGCGAAAAGCCCGATGTGTTCATCGGCATCGATGCCCCCGACTTCACCCTCAACATCGAACTGAAACTGCGTCAGGCCGGGATCAAGACCGTGCACTACGTCAGCCCGTCGGTCTGGGCCTGGCGGCAGAAGCGTGTGCTGAAGATTCGCGAAGGCTGCGACCTGATGCTGACGCTGTTGCCATTCGAGGCGCGGTTCTATGAAGAGCAGGGCGTACCGGTGCGCTTCGTCGGCCACCCGTTGGCCAACACCATCCCGCTCGAAGCCGACCGCCCTGCCGCACGTGCCGCGCTGGGCCTGGGCGAAGGGCCGGTGGTCGCGTTGATGCCGGGCAGCCGGGGCGGCGAAGTAGGGCGGCTGGGCGCACTGTTCCTGGATGCTGCCGAACGGCTGCGCCAGCAGGTACCGGGCGTGCGTTTCGTGCTGCCCTGCGCCAATGCCGCGCGGCGCGCCCAGGTCGAGCAGATGCTCGAAGGGCGCCAGCTGCCGCTGACCCTGCTCGATGGCCAGTCGCACCAGGCCCTGGCGGCCTGTGACGCGGTGCTGATCGCCTCGGGTACCGCCACCCTCGAAGCACTGCTGTACAAGCGACCGATGGTGGTGGCCTATCGCCTGGCGCCCCTGACCTACTGGATCCTCAAGCGCCTGGTAAAGAGCCCCTACGTGTCGTTGCCGAACCTGCTGGCCCAGCGGGCGCTGGTACCCGAGTTGCTGCAGGACGACGCCACCAGCGAAGCCCTGGCCAATACCCTGGCGCCGCTGGTGGCTGATGGCAGCCAGCAGACCGAAAGTTTTGACGAAATTCACCGCACTCTGCGCCGTGACGCCTCCAACCAGGCGGCAGAGGCGGTACTGGCCTTGCTCAAGGACCGCTGACATGCAAATTGGACTGGACTTCAACCTGGTCGAAGACCTGGTCGCCGGCGTCGACGAAGTGGGCCGTGGCCCGCTGTGCGGCGCGGTGGTGACCGCGGCGGTGATCCTCGACCCGGCGCGCCCGATCCTCGGCCTGAACGATTCGAAGAAACTCACCGAAGCCAAGCGCGAGGCGCTGTTCGACGAGATCTGCGAAAAGGCCCTGAGCTTCTGCATCGCCCGCGCCGAGGTCGAGGAAATCGACCGCCTGAACATCCTGCATGCGACCATGCTGGCCATGCAGCGCGCCGTGGAAGGCCTGCACATTACACCGAAGCTGGCCCTGATCGACGGCAACCGCTGCCCGAAACTCGCCGTACCGGCGTCGCCGGTAGTCAAGGGCGACAGCCAGGTGCCGGCCATCGCGGCGGCGTCGATCCTGGCCAAGGTGACCCGTGACCGGGAGATGAGCGCATTCGAGCTGATCTACCCGGGTTATGGCATTGGCGGGCACAAGGGCTACCCAACCCCAGTGCACCTCGAGGCGCTGGCACGCTTGGGGCCTACACCTATTCATCGGCGCTCCTTTGCCCCGGTGCGGGCCGCGTGGGAAGCGCGTGCCGGTGTTCTCGATTCCCTGATCTGAACCCCCGGGGCCGCTTTGCGGCCCATCGCCGGCAAGCCAGCTCCCACACGGATCGTACAATCCCTGACAGCTACGCGGTCCCTGTGGGAGCTGGCTTGCCGGCGATGGGCTGCGAAGCAGCCCCAAAAAACATCCCCATTTAAGCTACAATCCCGCCCTTGTCGTTAAGCACTGCTACAGGATCTTCCATGTCGGTTCCCTTCGTTCACCTGCGCGTCCACTCCGAATTCTCGCTGGTCGACGGCCTGGTGCGGATCAAGCCGCTGGCCAAGGCGCTGGCCGGGATGAACATGCCGGCGGTGGCGATCACCGACCAGAGCAACATGTGCTCGCTGGTAAAGTTCTACAAGACTGCCATGGGCGCCGGCATCAAGCCGATCTGCGGCGCCGACCTGTGGCTGGCCGCTGCCGACCCGGAAGCACCGCTGTCGCGTATCTGCTTCCTGGCCATGAACCCCAAGGGCTACCGCAACCTCACCGAGCTGATCTCGCGCGGCTGGACCGAGGGCCAGCGTAACGGCCTGGTTATCCTCCAGCGTGAATGGATCGCCCCTGCCAGCGAGGGCCTGATCGCCCTTTCCGCAGGCAAGGAAGGCGATATCGGCATGGCCTTGCTGGCCGGCAAGGACGATGAAGCCGAGGCCCTGCTGCAAGACTGGATGGGCATGTTCCCCGAGCGCTTCTACGTCGAAGTGCAGCGTACCAACCGTGCCCGTGACGAAGAGTACGTGCACGCCGCCGTGGCGTTGGCTGACAAGTTCGGCGCTCCGCTGGTGGCAACCAACGATGTGCGCTTCATCAAGCAGTCCGACTTCGACGCCCACGAAACCCGCGTATGCATCGGTGAGGGGTGGACCCTCGACGACCCGCGTCGGCCAAGGATGTACAGCGACCAGCAGTACCTGAAATCGGCCGAGGAAATGGCCGAGCTGTTCAGCGACCTGCCCGACGCCATCGCCAACACTGTCGAGATCGCCAAGCGCTGCAACATCCAGGTGCAGCTGGGCAAGTACTTCCTGCCCGACTTCCCCACGCCCAACGGCATGGGCATCGATGAGTACCTGCGGCATGTGTCCCACGAAGGCCTGGAAGAGCGCCTGGCGGTGCTGTGGCCGAAAGAGACCACGCCCAATTACGAAGAGAAGCGCCAGGTCTACCTGGACCGCCTGAAGTTCGAACTGGACATCATCATCCAGATGGGCTTCCCCGGTTACTTCCTGATCGTCATGGACTTCATCAAGTGGGCCAAGAACAACGACGTACCGGTTGGCCCGGGCCGAGGATCGGGTGCCGGCTCGCTGGTGGCGTACGTGCTGAAGATTACCGACCTCGACCCGCTGGCCTACGACCTGCTGTTCGAGCGCTTCCTCAACCCTGAACGTATTTCCATGCCCGACTTCGACGTCGACTTCTGCATGGATGGCCGTGACCGGGTGATCGACTACGTCGCCGAAGCCTATGGCCGCAACGCAGTCAGCCAGATCATCACCTTCGGTACCATGGCGGCGAAGGCGGTGGTGCGAGACGTGGCGCGGGTACAGGGCAAGTCCTACGGCCTGGCCGACCGGCTGTCGAAGATGATCCCCTTCGAAGTGGGCATGACCCTGGAGAAGGCCTACGAGCAGGAAGAGATCCTGCGTGACTTCCTCAAGGGCGACGAAGACGCCCGCGAGATCTGGGACATGGCCCTGAAGCTCGAGGGCGTGACGCGCGGTACCGGCAAGCACGCCGGTGGTGTGGTCATCGCCCCGACCAAGCTCACCGACTTCTCGCCGATCGCCTGTGACGAAGAGGGCGGCGGCCTGGTAACCCAGTTCGACAAGGATGACGTCGAGGCTGCCGGCCTGGTGAAGTTCGACTTCCTCGGCCTGCGGACCCTGACCATCATCAAGTGGGCGATGGAGATCATCAACCGCGAGCAGGCCAAGAAGAACCTGCCCGACGTCAACATCGACTTCATCCCGCTGGACGACCGCAAGACCTACGAGCTGTTGCAGAAGGCCGAAACCACGGCGGTGTTCCAGCTTGAATCGCGTGGCATGAAGGAGCTGATCAAGAAACTCAAGCCCGACTGCCTGGAAGACCTGATCGCACTGGTGGCACTGTTCCGCCCGGGCCCGCTGCAATCGGGCATGGTGGACGACTTCATCAACCGCAAGCACGGTCGCGCCGAGCTGGCTTACCCGCACCCGGACTACCAGTACGAAGGCCTGAAGCCGGTACTGGCGCCCACCTACGGCATCATCCTGTACCAGGAACAGGTGATGCAGATCGCCCAGGTGATGGCTGGTTACACCCTTGGTGGCGCCGACATGCTGCGCCGTGCGATGGGTAAGAAAAAGCCCGAGGAGATGGCCAAGCAACGTGGTGGTTTCATCGAAGGTTGCGCCAACAACAATATCGATGCGGACCTGGCCGGTAACATCTTCGACCTGGTGGAAAAGTTCGCCGGTTACGGCTTCAACAAATCCCACTCCGCCGCCTATGGCCTGGTGTCGTACCAGACCGCCTGGCTGAAAACCCACCACCCGGCGCCGTTCATGGCTGCGGTGTTGTCGGCGGATATGCACAACACCGACAAGGTGGTGGTGCTGGTCGAGGAAGTGCGCAGCATGAAGCTGCGCCTCGACGCGCCGGACGTGAACTTCTCCGACTTCAAGTTCACCGTCAACAATGACGGGCGCATCGTCTACGGCCTGGGCGCTATCAAGGGCGTCGGCGAAGGCCCGGTGGAGGCGATCGTCGAGGCCCGCGCCCAGGGTGGCCCGTTCAAGGACCTGTTCGATTTCTGTGAACGCATCGACCTCAAGCGGGTGAACAAGCGTACCCTCGACGCGCTGATCCGCAGTGGCGCGCTGGACCGCCTGGGCCCGCACTTCCATGACGAGATCAAGGCCTACCACGCCAACATCGACATCAACCGTGCAACCTTGCTCTCGGCGCTGGGCGAGGCCATCAAGGCTGCCGAGCAGGCCGCCCACACCGCCGACAGTGGCCACGTCGACCTGTTCGGCGGTATGTTCGAAGCGGCGGATGCCGACGTCTACGCCAACCACCGCAAGGTGCGCGAACTGACCCTCAAGGAACGCCTGAAGGGCGAGAAGGACACCCTCGGCCTGTACCTCACCGGCCACCCGATCGACGAGTACGAGACCGAGATCCGCCGCTTCGCCCGCCAGCGCATCATCGACCTCAAGCCGTCACGCGAAACCCAGACCATCGCCGGCATGATCATTGCCCTGCGGGTGATGAAGAACAAGAAGGGCGACAAGATGGGCTTCGTCACCCTGGATGACCGCTCCGGGCGCATCGAGGCGTCGCTGTTTGCCGATGCCTTCATGGCGGCACAGTCCTTGCTGCAGACCGATGCCATGGTGGTGGTCGAAGGCGAGGTCAGCAACGACGATTTCTCCGGTGGCCTGCGCCTGCGGGTGAAGCAGGTGATGACCATGGAGGATGCGCGCACCAAGCTGGCCGAGAGCCTGCGCCTGAAGGTGGCACACGAAGCGCTCAAGGGCGACCGGCTGAAGTGGCTGGGCGAGCTGATTACCCGCCATCGCGGCGCTTGCCCGATCACCCTCGAGTACACCGGCAGCGACGCCAAGGCCATGCTGCAGTTCGGCGAGCAGTGGGCGATCGACCCGGCCGATGGGCTGATTCAGGCGCTGCGTGACCAGTTCGGGCGTGAGAACGTCTTCCTGCAATATCGTTGAACCGACAAAAATTTAATCTCGACCTGAATGCGCCTGATCCCTTAAGGTAGGGCGCCAAACGGATCAACCGGCCGGCCGCCTGGCCGTAGACCCAAGACGGATGACTATGAACCCGAATTTTCTCGATTTCGAACAGCCGATTGCCGACCTGCAAGCCAAGATCGAAGGCCTGCGCCTGGTAGGCAACGACAACTCGCTGAACATCAGCGATGAAATTGCCCGTCTGCAAGACAAGAGCAACACCCTGACCGAAAGCATCTTCGGCAACCTGACCAGCTGGCAGATCGCCCGCCTGGCCCGTCATCCGCGTCGTCCTTACACCCTGGACTACCTGGAGCACATCTTCACCGAGTTCGAAGAGCTGCACGGCGACCGCCACTTCGCCGACGACGCTGCCATCGTCGGTGGTACCGCGCGCCTGGACGGCAAGCCGGTCATGGTCATCGGCCACCAGAAGGGCCGTGAAGTGCGCGAGAAGGTACGCCGCAACTTCGGTATGCCACGCCCTGAAGGCTACCGCAAGGCCTGCCGCCTGATGGAAATGGCCGAGCGCTTCAAGATGCCGATCCTGACCTTCATCGACACCCCGGGCGCCTACCCGGGCATCGACGCCGAAGAGCGCAACCAGAGCGAGGCCATTGCCTGGAACCTGCGCGTGATGGCGCGCCTGAAAACCCCGATCATCGCCACCGTGATCGGTGAGGGTGGTTCCGGCGGTGCGCTGGCCATCGGCGTATGCGACCAGTTGAACATGCTGCAGTACTCCACCTACTCGGTGATTTCGCCGGAAGGCTGTGCCTCGATCCTGTGGAAGACTGCCGACAAGGCAGCCGACGCAGCCGAGGCCATGGGCATCACTGCCGAGCGCCTGAAGAGCCTGAACATCGTCGACAAGGTCATCCAGGAGCCGCTGGGCGGCGCCCACCGTGACCCGGCGAAGATGTCGGAAAGCATCCGTGCCGACCTGGTACAGCAGCTGGAAATGCTCGGCAAGCTCGACCATGACGCGCTGCTGGCCCGCCGTTACGATCGCCTGATGAGCTACGGTCTCTGATAGCGAGATGAATGGCACCGGCTTCGCCGGTGTTCGCGGGCACGCCCGCTCCCACAGTTAATGCTCTGCCCTCGGGGCTAGCGCCATACTTGTGGGAGCGGGCGTGCCCGCGAATGCGTTCTTGAATCGAGCGAGGCTAGATGATCAACCTCACCCCCTGGCTCAACGCCCCCACCTGGTACATCGCCTTCTCCGGCGGCCTCGATTCCACCGTCCTCCTGCACCTGCTGGCCGACTACGCCCGCAATCACGCATCCCCTCCACTGCGCGCCATCCACGTCCACCACGGCCTGCAATCCGCCGCCGATGCCTGGCCTGCCCACTGCCAAACCATCTGCGACAATCTCGGCATCGAACTCCAGGTCATCCACGTCCAGGTCACCCCCGGCGCCAGCCTCGAACAAGCCGCCCGCGACGCCCGCTATGCTGCCTTCAGGCAAGCCCTCGGCCCGGGTGACATCCTGTTCACCGGCCAGCACCGCGACGACCAGGCCGAAACCCTGCTGTTCCGCCTGCTGCGCGGCGCAGGCCTGCGTGGCCTGGCGGCAATGCCGGGGCAGCGGGCGCTAGGGCAGGGCAGCCTGGTCAGGCCATTGCTGGGCTGTTCCCGCCAGCAACTGCAGGACCATGCTCAGGCCAATGGGCTGGCCTGGATCGAAGATCCGTCAAACGCTGACACACAATTTGCCCGCAACTACCTGCGCAGCGAAGTGTTTCCGCTGCTTCAGCAACGTTGGCCGCAGGCCAGCCAGAACCTGGCCCGCGCCGCCGAGCACCTGGGCGAAGCCCAAGGCCTGCTGGACGAGCTGGCCCAGGACGACCTGGCGCTCGCCGGGGAGGGCGCGCCGGTGGCTTGGCCGGGGCTGGACTCCCTCGACCTGGCTACTCTGGTGGCGCTGTCGCCGGCCCGTCAGCGCAATGCCCTGCAATACTGGCTGAGCCGCCGTACCCGCCTGCCCGACACCCGGCACTGGGCCGGCTGGGCGGACCTGCGCGATGCCGCCGCCGATGCCCAGCCCGCCTGGCAACTTGCCGATGGGCAACTGCTGCGCAGTCATGGGCGCATCTGGTGGTTGAGCGGTGACTGGCTGCAGCTGCCCGTCGGCGAACTGGCCTGGGCCGATCCCGCCAAGCCTTTGCCGTTGCCGGGTAACGGCAGTGTGCGTCTTGTTGGCGCAGCGCCGCTGCACGGCTTGCGCATTGCCTACCGTCAGGGCGGTGAAGTGCTGGACCTCCCCGGCCGCGGCCGGCGCGACCTCAAGCGCCTGCTCAACGAGTTGCAGGTGCCGCTTTTCCTGCGCCCGCGCCTGCCACTGCTGTACCAGGGCGAGCGCCTGCTGGCGGTGGCCAACCTGCCGGGGCTGGTGCAGGCTGATTGCCAGCTGTCCTGGCAGTTGCCGACGAACGCGCAAGGTTTGAGCTGAAGGGTACATTCGGGTAGACTACTCTCCCTTCTTGATACAGCTTCTGTGGGTTCCGCGAAAACACAGGAGTTGCCGATTACCAAGCAGTTTTTTGCTGGGCTGATTCTGGAAATGACGAGCGAGCTCCATGCCGGGGATACCCCTGGTCTGTACAGACGCGGCAGTTTTTCGAGATGCACTGTGATTGACGCAGGTGATCGGGGGCTTCGGCCTTCCTTCGCTTTCTCCGGCGGCGCTGGCCGCCTTAACGCAGACTTCTAGGGTTTTTCATGACGCGCTACATATTCGTCACGGGCGGTGTTGTTTCTTCATTGGGGAAAGGCATTGCCTCGGCTTCCCTGGCGGCCATCCTGGAAGCGCGGGGCCTGAAGGTCACCATGCTCAAGCTGGATCCGTACATCAACGTCGATCCGGGCACCATGAGCCCGTTCCAGCACGGTGAAGTGTTCGTCACCCACGATGGCGCCGAGACCGACCTCGACCTGGGCCACTACGAGCGGTTCATCCGCACCACCATGACCCAGAACAACAACTTCACCACCGGCCGCATCTACGAGCACGTACTGCGCAAGGAGCGTCGTGGTGACTACCTGGGCGCGACCATCCAGGTCATCCCGCACATCACCGACGAAATCAAGCGTCGCATCATCAAGGGCGCCGGCGATGCCGACGTGGCCCTGGTGGAAATCGGCGGTACCGTGGGTGACATCGAGTCGCAGCCGTTCCTCGAGGCCATCCGCCAGCTGCGCGTCGAAGTGGGCTCCAAGCGCGCCATGCTGATGCACCTGACCCTGGTCCCGTACATCGCCACCGCTGGCGAGACCAAGACCAAGCCGACCCAGCACTCGGTCAAGGAGCTGCGCTCCATCGGCCTGCAGCCTGACGTGCTGATCTGCCGCTCCGACCACCCGGTCGATGCCTCGTCGCGTCGCAAGATCGCGCTGTTCACCAACGTTGAAGAGCGTGCGGTGATTTCGCTGGAAGACGTCGACACCATCTACAAGATCCCGGGCGTGCTGCACGCACAGGGCCTGGACGACTTCGTCGTCGAGCGTTTCGGCCTGCAGTGCAATGGCGCCGACCTGTCCGAGTGGGACAAGGTGGTCGATGCCAAGCTCAACCCCGAGCACGAAGTGACCATCGCCATGGTCGGCAAGTACATGGAGCTGCTGGATGCGTACAAGTCGCTGATCGAAGCGATGAGCCACGCCGGCATCACCAACCGCACCAAGGTCAACCTGCGCTACATCGACTCGGAAGACATCGAGAACCAGGGCACCAGCCTGCTCGAAGGCGCCGATGCCATCCTGGTACCGGGCGGTTTCGGCCTGCGCGGCGTGGAAGGCAAGATCACCGCGGTGCAATACGCCCGTGAGAACAAGGTGCCGTACCTGGGTATCTGCCTGGGCATGCAGGTGGCCGTGATCGAATTCGCCCGTAACGTGATGGGCTGGAAAGACGCCAACTCCACCGAGTTCGACCGCAACAGCGGCCACCCGGTCGTCGGCCTGATCACCGAGTGGGCCGATGCCACCGGTGCCGTCGAAACCCGCAGCGAAGCCTCCGACCTGGGTGGCACCATGCGCCTGGGTGCACAGGACTGCCAGCTGGCCGCCGGCTCCAAGGTGCACGACTGCTACGGCAAGGACGTGATCACCGAGCGTCACCGTCACCGCTACGAAGTGAACAACAACCTGCTGCCACAACTGGTCGACGCCGGCCTGGTGGTTTCCGGCCGTTCCGAAGACGGTGCGCTGGTGGAAGTGGTCGAGTCCAAGGACCACCCATGGTTCGTCGCCTGCCAGTTCCACCCGGAATTCACCTCGACTCCGCGTGACGGCCACCCGCTGTTCAGCGGCTTCGTCAAGGCAGCCCTGGCTCAGAAGAACAAGGCCTGATCAATGACCCAGAAGATCATTCGCGTCGGTAACATCGAGATCGCCAACGACAAGCCGTTCGTCCTGTTCGGCGGCATGAACGTCCTGGAGTCCCGTGACCTGGCAATGAAGGTCTGCGAGGAGTACGTGCGGGTGACCGAGAAGCTCGGTATCCCGTACGTGTTCAAGGCCAGCTTCGACAAGGCCAACCGTTCGTCGGTAACCTCGTACCGTGGCCCGGGCATGGAAGAGGGGCTGAAGATCTTCGAAGAGATCAAGCGCACCTTCAACGTGCCGGTCATCACCGACGTGCACGAGCCTTACCAGGCCGAGCCTGTAGCCAAGGTGTGCGACATCATCCAGCTGCCGGCCTTCCTGTCGCGGCAGACCGACCTGGTGGTGGCCATGGCCAAGACCGGCGCGGTGATCAACATCAAGAAGGCCCAGTTCCTCGCACCCCAGGAAATGAAGCACATCCTGACCAAGTGCGAGGAGGCCGGTAACGACCAGTTGATCCTCTGCGAGCGTGGTTCGAGCTTCGGCTACAACAACCTGGTGGTGGACATGCTCGGCTTCGGCATCATGAAGCAGTTCGAGTACCCGGTGTTCTTCGATGTGACCCACGCCCTGCAGATGCCGGGTGGTCGCGCCGATTCCGCCGGTGGTCGCCGCGCCCAGGTCACCGACCTGGCCAAGGCCGGCATGAGCCAGGGCCTGGCCGGGCTATTCCTCGAAGCCCACCCCGACCCGGACAACGCCAAGTGCGATGGCCCATGCGCCCTGCGCCTGGACAAACTGGAGCCGTTCCTGGCCCAGCTCAAGCAACTGGACGACCTGGTGAAAAGTTTTCCGACGGTAGAAACCGCGTAAAGCTCGATTCTCGGGTAAAGTACCGTCCGATCCACCCCTGACCAGTCGGTCAGGGGTTCCCTTCACCCGGCCTGCCCACTGCAAGTCCGCCCGGTGAACGGCAAGAATTTCCTAAGCTAAGTTGTTTTCGTCAATTCTGGAGTGCTTACAACAATGGCAAAAATCGTCGACATCAAAGGTCGTGAAGTTCTCGATTCGCGTGGCAACCCCACCGTGGAAGCCGATGTACTGCTCGACAACGGCATCATCGGCAGCGCCTGCGCGCCGTCCGGTGCTTCCACTGGCTCGCGCGAAGCGCTGGAGCTGCGTGATGGCGACAAGAGCCGTTACCTGGGCAAGGGCGTGCTGAAGGCCGTCGCCAACATCAACGGCCCGATCCGTGACCTGCTGCTGGGCAAGGACCCTGCCGACCAGAAGGGCCTGGACCGCGCCATGATCGAACTGGACGGTACCGAGAACAAGGCCAAGCTGGGCGCCAACGCCATCCTGGCCGTTTCCCTGGCTGCCGCCAAGGCCGCTGCCCAGGACCAGGACCTGCCGCTGTACGCGCACATCGCCAACCTGAACGGCACCCCGGGCCAGTACTCGATGCCGGTACCGATGATGAACATCATCAACGGTGGCGAGCACGCCGACAACAACGTCGACATCCAGGAGTTCATGGTTCAGCCGGTTGGCGCCAAGACCTTCTCCGAGGGCCTGCGCATGGGTACCGAAATCTTCCACCACCTCAAAGCCGTGCTGAAGGCCCGTGGCCTGAACACCGCCGTTGGTGACGAGGGTGGTTTCGCCCCTAACCTGGCTTCCAACGAAGACGCCCTGGGCGCCATCGCCGAAGCCGTCGAGAAAGCCGGCTACAAGCTGGGCACCGACGTGACCCTGGCCCTGGACTGCGCGGCTTCCGAGTTCTACGAAGACGGCAAGTACAACCTGTCCGGCGAAGGCAAGTCGTTCGACGCCGAAGGCTTTGCCGAGTACCTGAAAGGCCTGACCGAGCGCTTCCCGATCATCTCGATCGAAGACGGCCTGGACGAGTCCGACTGGGCTGGCTGGAAGATCCTCACCGACAAGATCGGCACCAAGGTGCAGCTGGTTGGCGACGACCTGTTCGTGACCAACACCAAGATCCTCAAGGAAGGCATCGAGAAGGGCATCGGTAACTCGATCCTGATCAAGTTCAACCAGATCGGCTCGCTGACCGAAACCCTGGAAGCCATCCAGATGGCCAAGGCTGCTGGCTACACCGCGGTGATTTCGCACCGTTCCGGTGAAACCGAAGACTCGACCATCGCCGACCTGGCCGTGGGTACTGCTGCTGGCCAGATCAAGACTGGTTCGCTGTGCCGTTCCGACCGCGTTTCCAAGTACAACCAGCTGCTGCGCATCGAAGAACAACTGGGTGCCAAAGCGGTTTACCGCGGTCGTGCCGAGTTTCGCGGCTAAGCAAGAGATGGTAAAAAGACAGCAGCCGGAGTTGTAGGAACGTTCGTACTGTTCTTTTCTACATTCCAACGGGTTTCTGTCGACGAAGCCTGGCCTCGGCCAGGCTTCGTGCTATTCGAGGCCCCGAAGTAAAAAGTACCCGGCAGCCTTTTTAACCTGGATAACGTGATGCGCAGTCCCTATTGGTTGTTCCTCGTCCTGCTCCTGCTGCTGGGTGGCCTGCAGTACCGCCTGTGGGTGGGTAATGGCAGCCTGGCGCAAGTGACCGAGCTGAAGCAGCAGATTGCCGAGCAGCATGCCGAAAACGAGCGCTTGCTCGAGCGCAACCGCGTGCTCGATGCCGAAGTGCTGGAGCTGAAAAAAGGCATGGAGACCGTTGAAGAGCGGGCTCGCCACGAATTGGGGATGGTCAAAGAGGGCGAAACCCTCTTCCAGTTGCCACAGAAATGATCGAAACCTTACCGGCCTTCTGGGCCGTGATTCCTGCTGCGGGCGTAGGTGCCCGCATGGCTGCCGACCGCCCCAAGCAGTACCTGGAGCTGGCCGGGCAGACCATTCTCGAGCACAGCCTCGACTGTTTTCTTGGCCACCCGATGCTCAAGGGCGTGGTGGTCAGCATTGCCGAAGATGACCCGTACTGGCCTGGCCTGCGCTGCGCCAGCGACCCGCGCATCCAGCGCGCCACGGGTGGCCGCGAGCGTGCCGACTCGGTGCTCAATGCCTTGCTGGTGCTGCATGCCCAAGGGGCGGCGGACAGCGACTGGGTGCTGGTGCATGATGCCGCGCGACCGAACCTGGCGCGCAGCGATCTGGACAAGCTGTTGTCGGAGCTGGCGGGCGACCCGGTGGGTGGCCTGCTGGCGGTGCCGGCGCGCGATACCCTCAAGCGGGCCGATGCCGATGGCCGGGTGGGGGCTACCGTCGACCGCAGCACCATCTGGCAGGCCTATACGCCGCAGATGTTCCGCCTGGGGGCGTTGCATCGGGCGCTGGCCGAGTGCCTGGTGTCGGATGTGCTGGTAACCGACGAGTCCTCCGCCATCGAGTGGTCCGGCCAGGCGCCGCGGCTGGTCGAAGGGCGCAGCGACAACATCAAGGTAACCCGGCCAGAAGACCTGGAGTGGTTGCGCCAGCGTTGGGCAGGGCGCCGCTGAGGCTTTGACCAGTGCTGGCTTCTTCGCGGGCGAGCCCGCGAAGAGGCCGGCACAGCCAACACACCCCTTCAGCCTTGCCGATACTCCGGCAACCCCGCCAACCCTTCTGGTCGAAGGGCGCGCGACAACATCAAGGTGACCCGGCCGGAAGACCTGGAGTGGTTGCGCCAGCGTTGGGCAGGGCGCCGCTGAGGCTTTGACCAGTGCTGGTTTCTTCGCGGGCATGCCCGCTCCCACAGGTACAGCGCCAGCCTGAAGGTATGCGCAGGACCTGTGGGAGCGGGCGAGCCCGCGAAGAGGCCGGCACAGCCAACACACCCCTTCAGCCTTGCCGATACTCCGGCAACCCCGCCAACCCTTCCTTCAGGTAATCCACCAGCCGCCGTACCTTCGGCGACAGGTGCCGTTGCTGCGGATACAGCGCCCACACCGCGGTATTCGGTGGCTGGTGCGCCTCCAGCAACGACACCAGCGCACCACTGTTCAAGTGCTCCAGCACGTAATAATCCGGCAGTTGGCACAACCCCATCCCCTGCAGCGCCGCGTCCAGCACCGCCTGCCCGCTGTTGCAACGCCAGTTGCCTTGGACTCGTTGGCTGATCTCGCGGCCGTCCTGCTGCAGCGCCCACAAATCCGAGCTGCCCACCAGGCAATTGTGCCGCGCCAGTTCCGACAGGCTGTGTGGCCGACCGTAACGTTCCAGGTAGGCCGGCGAAGCGCACAGGTACATGCGCCGGGGCGCCAGGCGGGTTGCCACCAGTCGTGAATCGGCCAGCCGGCCCAGGCGGATGGCCAGGTCCATGCCTTCATGCACCAGGTCGAGGGTATGGTTGCTCAGTTCCACATCCACCCGCAGCTGCGGGTACAGCGCCATGAACCGTGTCACCAGCGGCACGATGAAGCGCTCGCCATAAGCCACCGCGCAGGTCATGCGCAGCAACCCCTTGGGCTCGCTGGCCAAGTCGCCCATGGCGCGCAGGGCTTCCTCGCGGCCATCCTGCAGGCGCTGGCAGTGCTGCAGGAATGTCTGCCCGGCCTCGCTCAGGGTCACCCGCCGGGTACTGCGGTACAGCAGGCGCGTCTGCAGCCGTTCCTCCAGCCGGGCGATCTGCCGGCTGATGTGCGACGAGGAAACCCCCAGGCGCTCGGCGGCCGCGGTGAACTGGCCCGACTCGGCCACGGCGACGAATTCGTCGATGCCTTCCCAGCGGCTGCTCATTGATTGTCCCTGTATGGCAATAATGTTTTGTCTTTGGCCGGATTATTCATCAAAAGGCGGTGAATTACACTGCCAGACTGAATCGACCCTCTGTCTGGAGACCTTTGATGATCAAGTCCCGTGCTGCCGTAGCCTTCGAAGCCAAGAAACCCCTGGAAATCGTCGAAGTCGACGTGGCCATGCCCAAGGCCGGTGAAGTGCTGCTGCGCGTGGTCGCCAGCGGTGTCTGCCACACCGACGCCTACACCCTGTCCGGCGCCGACCCGGAGGGCATCTTCCCGTCGATCCTCGGCCACGAAGGTGGCGCGATCGTCGAGGCGGTAGGCGAGGGCGTCACCTCGGTCGCCGTCGGTGATCACGTCATCCCGCTGTACACCCCGGAATGCGGCAAGTGCAAGTTCTGCCTCTCGGGCAAGACCAACCTGTGCCAGGCCATCCGCGCCACCCAGGGCAAGGGCCTGATGCCGGACGGCACCACGCGCTTCTCCTACAAAGGCCAGCAGCTGTTTCACTACATGGGTACCTCGACCTTCTCCGAGTACACCGTGCTGCCGGAAATCTCCGTGGCCAAGATCCAGAAAGAAGCGCCGCTGGAAAAGGTCTGCCTGCTGGGTTGTGGCGTCACCACCGGTATCGGCGCGGTGCTCAACACTGCCAAGGTCAAACCGGGTGACACCGTGGCCATCTTCGGCCTGGGCGGCATCGGCCTGTCGGCAGTGATCGGTGCGGTCAAGGCCAAGGCGTCGCGCATCATTGCCATCGACATCAACCCGGCCAAGTTCGAAATCGCCCGCCAGCTGGGTGCCACCGACTGCATCAACCCGAAAGACTACGACCGCCCGATCCAGGAAGTGATCGTCGACCTCACCGACGGCGGCGTGGACTTCTCCTTCGAGTGCATCGGCAACGTGCAGCTGATGCGTGCTGCGCTGGAATGCTGCCACAAGGGCTGGGGCGAATCGGTGATCATCGGCGTGGCCGGTGCCGGCCAGGAAATCGCCACTCGTCCGTTCCAGCTGGTCACCGGCCGCGTATGGCGTGGTTCGGCGTTCGGTGGCGTACGTGGCCGCAGCGAGCTGCCAAGCTACGTGGAAATGTCTGAGAAGGGCGAGATCCCGCTGGATACCTTCATCACCCACACCATGGGCCTGGAAGACATCAACAAGGCCTTCGACCTGATGCACGAAGGCAAGAGCATTCGCAGCGTGATCCACTTCTGAGGTTTGCCATGAGCCTGGATAACATCTCCTGCCAGAAGAGCTTCGGCGGCTGGCACAAGCGTTACCGGCATCACTCCAAGGTGCTGGGCTGCGACATGGTGTTCGCCGTCTACCTGCCGCCGCAGGCCGAACAGGGCGAGAAGCTGCCGGTGCTGTACTGGCTCAGCGGCCTCACCTGCACCGACGAGAACTTCATGCAGAAGGCCGGCGCCCAGCGCCTGGCCGCAGAGCTTGGGTTGATCATCGTCGCCCCCGACACCAGCCCGCGTGGCGAGCAGGTGCCGGGCGACCCGGACGGTGCCTGGGACTTCGGCCTGGGTGCCGGCTTCTACCTCAATGCTACTCAGCAGCCCTGGGCCCAGCACTACCGCATGCACGACTATGTGGTGGAGGAGTTGCCCGCGTTGATCGAAGCGCACTTCCCGGCTTCGGGCGAGCGCAGCATCAGTGGCCACTCCATGGGTGGGCATGGCGCGCTGGTGTGCGCCTTGCGCAACCCGGGGCGCTACCGCTCGGTGTCGGCGTTCTCGCCGATCAGCAACCCGATGGATTGCCCTTGGGGCGAGAAAGCCTTCAGCCGCTACCTGGGTGAAGACCGTGCGCGCTGGCGCGAGTGGGATGCCAGCGTGCTGCTGGCCGAGACCCCGGCCGGCGAATGCCCGCCGCTGCTGGTGGACCAGGGCGACCGCGACGACTTCCTCGAGAAGCAACTCAAGCCTGAAGCCCTGGAGCAGGCGGCACGCAAAGGTGGGCATGAACTGACCCTGCGCCTGCAGCCTGGCTATGACCACAGCTACTACTTCATCGCCAGCTTCATCGAGGAGCACCTGCGTCATCATGCGGTGGCCTTGGGGCGGGTGTAAGGCGTAGCTGTGGTGCTTGCTTCATCGCTGGCAAGCCAGCTCCCACCTCGACCGCATGGGCCTCGGGCCTGTGCCGTACCTGTGGGGGCTGGCTTGCCGGCGATGGGCTGCGAAGCAGCCCCAATGCCTCAAAAGCAGGTAGAATCACGCCCTGACTCATTCAGGGCGTTTTTCTATGCGTATTGGCCACGGCTACGATGTGCACCGTTTCTGCGACGGTGATTTCATTACCCTGGGCGGGGTGCGTATCCCCCACAAATACGGCCTCCTGGCCCACTCCGATGGCGACGTGCTGCTGCACGCCCTGAGCGATGCCTTGCTTGGCGCGGCGGCGCTGGGTGACATCGGCAAACACTTCCCCGACACCGATCCGCAATTCAAGGGCGCCGACAGCCGGGTGCTGCTGCGCCATGTAGTAAGCATCGTCCAGGCCAAGGGCTGGAAGGTCGGCAACATCGACGCCACCATCGTCGCCCAGGCGCCGAAGATGGCCCCGCACATCGAGACCATGCGCAAGCTGATCGCCGAAGACCTGCAGGTCGAACTCGACCAGGTCAACGTCAAGGCTACCACCACCGAGAAGCTCGGCTTCACCGGCCGCGAGGAGGGCATCGCCGTGCATTCGGTAGCCCTGCTGCTGCCAGCATGACCGAATTGGAACTGCTGGGCCCGCGCGCATCGGGCGAACCACTGGGTACCGCCGTCCTCAAGGCGGTGGCCGAGGATTTCCAGGTCGACGAAGTACTGGACATCCCCCTGTCGGGCCAGGGCGAGCACCTGTGGCTGTGGGTCGAGAAGCGTGACCTGAACACCGAGGAGGCAGCCCGTCGCCTGGCCCGTGCCGCTGGGGTGCCGGTGCGCACGATCAGCTACGCCGGCCTCAAGGACCGCCAGGCCCTGACCCGACAGTGGTTCAGCCTGCACCTGCCCGGCAAGGCCGACCCGGACCTGTCGCGTGCCGAGGATGCCAGCCTGCGTGTGCTCAAGCAGGTGCGCCACCAGCGCAAGCTGCAGCGCGGTGCGCATTCGGCCAACGGCTTCACGCTGCGCCTGACTGCCCTGGCTGCCGATCACCAGGCGGTGGATGCGCGCCTGGAACAGCTCAAGCAGCACGGTGTGCCGAATTATTTTGGCACCCAGCGCTTCGGCCACGGTGGCGGCAACGTGCACGACGCTCTCGATTGGGCCGCACGCAAGGCCCTGCCCGAACAGCGCAACGTGCGTTCTCGGTTGCTCTCGGCCGGGCGCAGCTACCTGTTCAACCAGGTGCTGGCAGCCCGTGTTGCCGACGGCAGCTGGGCGCGTGCGCAGGTGGGCGACCTGTTGGCGTTCACCACGAGTCGTAGCTTCTTTCCTGCTGGGGAGTCGGAATGTTCCGATCCTCGGCTAGCGATCCTTGACCTGCATCCGACCGGCCCGCTGTGGGGGGCAGGCGATTCGCCGGCTACGGGGAGTACTGCGCAACAAGAGGATGCGATCGCCGCACGGCAGCCGGCACTTTGCCAGTGGCTGGCCTTGGCGGGCATGGATCACGAACGACGCATTCTGCGGCTCCCTATTGGCGGTCTTACGTGGCATTATCCGGAGCCTGATATCCTGCAACTGGAATTCGTCCTTCCGGCCGGATGCTTCGCCACCGTGGTGGTGCGCGAAGTCGTGGATCTGGTGTCGGCGGGGCAGACGGACAGCTCATGCGTATTCTGATTTCGAACGACGACGGTGTTACCGCACCCGGCATCGCCGCGCTGCACGCTGCGCTGGCGGATTACGCCGAGTGCGTGGTTATTGCCCCGGATCAAGACAAGAGCGGCGCCAGCAGTTCGCTGACGCTGGACCGGCCACTGCATCCGCAGACCTTGGCCAATGGCTTCATCAGCCTCAACGGCACGCCGACCGACTGCGTGCACCTGGGGCTCAATGGGCTGTTGCCACAGGCCCCGGACATGGTCGTGTCGGGGATCAACCTCGGCGCCAACCTGGGCGACGACGTGCTCTATTCGGGCACGGTCGCGGCCGCGTTGGAAGGCCGTTTCCTCGGCGGTACCTCGCTGGCGTTTTCGCTGTTGTCGCGCCAGCCGGACAACCTGCCGACCGCGGCCCATATCGCCCGCCGCCTGGTCGAGGCGCAGTCGCGCCTGGCCTTGCCGCCGCGCACCGTGCTCAACGTCAACATCCCCAACCTGCCGCTGGAGCACATTCGTGGCATCCAGCTCACCCGCCTCGGTCACCGGGCGCGGGCGGCGGCGCCGACCAAGGTGGTCAACCCGCGCGGCAAGGAAGGCTACTGGATCGCCGTGGCCGGCGATGCCGAGGACGGTGGCCCGGGTACCGACTTCCACGCGGTGATGCAAGGCTATGTATCGATCACTCCGCTGCAGCTCGACCGCACCTTCAGTGATGCCTTCGAGCAGCTCGACGGTTGGCTGGAGGGCCTGCTCTGATGCGCGAGGACGATATGCTGCGGCGTGGCATCGGCATGACCTCCCAGCGTACCCGGGAGCGGCTGATCCAGCGCCTGTGCGAGGAGGGCGTTTCGAACACCAAGGTGCTCGACGTGATCCGTCGTACCCCGCGCCACCTGTTCGTCGACGAGGCGCTGGCGCATCGCGCCTACGAAGACACCGCGCTGCCGATCGGCCACAACCAGACCATCTCGCAACCGTTCATGGTTGCCCACATGAGCGAGCTGCTGCTCGAGGCCGGGCCGCTGGATAAGGTGCTGGAGATCGGCACCGGCTCGGGCTACCAGACGGCAATCCTGGCCCAGTTGGTCGAGCGGGTGTTCTCGGTGGAACGCATCAAGGTGTTGCAGGACCGGGCCAAGGAGCGCCTGGTGGAACTGAACCTGCGCAACGTGGTGTTCCGCTGGGGCGACGGTTGCGAAGGCTGGCCGGCGCTGGCGCCGTACAACGGCATCATCGTCACCGCCGTGGCGCCGGAAGTGCCGCAGGCATTGCTCGACCAGCTGGCGCCCGGTGGCCGTATGGTGATCCCGGTGGGGCCAGCCGGCGAAACCCAGCAGCTGATGCTGATCGTGCGCGAGGAGCATGGATTCTCCCGCCGCGTGTTGGGGGCAGTGCGCTTCGTACCGCTGCTCAACGGCCCGCTGGCCTGAACACTGCTGGTTCGAGCCGCGCGATATTTTTGCGCCAGCACCGAATTCTTGCAGCAACGCCCTGTCTATCTGGCGGGGTGAAGCGCTAGCGCACAGCGCGTGCCATGGCTTTGCAGCAGTCTTTCACCAACCCTGCCAATGCGGGCGGGCTTGGTTATAATTGCAATAATATTGCATTTCTTGTCTTCATATCGTTTTCGGCACCATGAGGGGAGCGCGGGTGGGTCACACAGTCATTCGGCAGCGCAAGGACGGGTCGGGTTTCACGCTTCTGGTGATTGCACTGGCCATGGGCACGCTACTGGTGGGTTGCTCGAGCACCAGCAGCAACAGCGCGCGGGTGGTCGACCGCAATAACACCGTGCCCAAGCGCCCGGCGGTAACCACCGGGCAGTACATCGTCAAGCCTGGCGATACGCTGTTCTCCATCGCCTTCCGTTATGGCTGGGACTACAAGGAACTGGCTGCGCGCAACGGCATCGCTGCGCCTTACACCATTCGCCCGGGGCAAGCGATTCGTTTCAGCAGCGGCTCTACCGGCAGCACCACGGTGGTGTCCAGCCCGTCGTCGTCGAGCAAGACCACGGTCATCCGGCGGCCTGTGGGAAGTACCAGCACACCCCCTGCCAGCACCAGCAAACCGGCGACGCCGGCAGCCTCCAGTAGCGCCCCGGTGGTCGCCACGGTGCCTGCCGCGGAGCGCGCGGTAGGCGGCTGGACCTGGCCTGCCAATGGCGTGCTGATTGGAAAATTCGCTTCAAACGGTAGTTTGAATAAAGGCATTGATATCGCCGGTGATTTGGGACAGCCTGTTTTTGCTGCGTCTGATGGTGCAGTGGTGTACGCCGGGAGTGGCTTGAGGGGCTACGGCGAACTGATCATCATCAAGCACAGCGATACCTACGTCAGTGCCTACGGCCATAACCGCAGGCTGTTGGTTCGGGAGGGGCAGCAGGTCAAGGCAGGGCAGTCGATTGCTGAAATGGGGTCCACGGGCACAGATCGGGTGAAGCTGCATTTCGAGATTCGCCGCCAGGGCAAACCCGTCGATCCGCTCCAGTTCCTGCCACGTCGTTGACCGTTGTACCCGGCCTGTTCCTGTGATGTAGAGGGGACAGGCTCCAGCGCTGCCAGGGAGATAGGTGCCGCTCGAGTCTGAGTTCGAACTCAGCAAAGGACTATAACAATGGCTCTCAGTAAAGAAGTGCCGGAGTTTGACATCGACGATGACCTGCTTCTGATGGAGACGGGTATCGTTTTGGAAACGGATGTGGTGTCAGACGAACCTGCTGTATCTTCGGTTCGGACGAGGGCCAAGTCGGGCTCTTCGCTCAAGCAACACAAGTATATCGATTACAGCCGGGCGCTCGATGCCACCCAGTTGTATCTCAACGAGATCGGATTCTCGCCTCTGCTTTCGCCGGAAGAGGAAGTGCACTTTGCGCGCCTGTCGCAAAAGGGCGACCCTGCCGGCCGCAAGCGCATGATTGAAAGCAACCTGCGCCTGGTTGTAAAAATTGCCCGTCGTTACGTGAACCGCGGCCTGTCGCTGCTCGACCTGATCGAGGAGGGCAACCTGGGGCTGATCCGTGCCGTCGAGAAGTTCGACCCGGAGCGTGGTTTCCGGTTCTCGACCTATGCGACCTGGTGGATTCGCCAGACCATAGAGCGGGCGATCATGAACCAGACCCGCACCATTCGCCTGCCGATCCACGTGGTCAAGGAACTGAACGTCTACCTGCGCGCTGCGCGCGAGCTGACCCAGAAACTCGACCACGAACCCTCGCCAGAAGAAATCGCCACGCTGCTGGAGAAACCGGTCGCCGAGGTCAAGCGCATGCTGGGCCTGAACGAGCGGGTGTCTTCGGTGGATGTGTCGCTCGGCCCGGACTCGGACAAGACCCTGCTCGATACCCTGACCGACGACCGCCCGACCGACCCGTGCGAACTGCTGCAGGATGACGACCTGTCGCAGAGCATCGACCAATGGCTGGGCGAGTTGACCGACAAGCAGCGTGAAGTGGTGGTGCGCCGGTTTGGCCTGCGCGGGCATGAAAGCAGCACCCTGGAAGATGTCGGCCTGGAGATTGGCCTGACCCGTGAGCGGGTGCGGCAGATCCAGGTCGAGGGGCTCAAGCGTTTGCGTGAGATCCTCGAGAAGAACGGCCTGTCCAGTGAGTCGTTGTTCCAGTAGCGGAAGCCTGCAACACAAAGCGCCCCGATGATTTCGGGGCGTTTTTGTATGTTTCGATCAGAGGTGCCCCATTCAAAATTGCCGGGGGCGCTTTGCGCCCCTTTCGCGACACAAGGCCGCTCCCACAGGTATTTCATCGCCTTCGAATGCGCCACTAACCTGTGGGAGCGGCCTTGTGTCGCGAAAGGGCTGCAAAGCAGCCCCAAGACATTATGTACTGCGCTACCCCAGTAACATCGCGTGTAAGCCTTTGCTTACTTGTTTTGTAAGCCTTCTATGTACGCTTCAGTAAATCATTGTCGTATCCAGATCCTGCGTTTTCCCAACTCATTGAAAAACCTGGTTTATTCAGCTGTGAGGAAATGTGTCACCTGCAACACCCTGTGAGGTTTAGCGGTTGCCCGCCCGGCTCAAGTCGCTAGTATTCGAACTGTGCACAGGGACATGCACAGGCTTTCAGGAAGAAAGCCAGGGACGTCGCACGACGCGATTTCATCAGGATGATGTTTGGGACAAGCAGGGACTACGGAAAAAATGTGGGCGGGTCAAACCGCCCCTTTTTTTTGTCCGCAGAAAACAAAAAAGGCCCCAAGGGGCCTTTTTCGTGTCCGGACGCTATCAGCGCTCCAGGTCTGCAATCTTGCCAGTCTTGCCATCCCACTCTTCAGCGTCCGGCAGGGCGTCCTTACGCTCGGTGATGTTCGGCCAGATTTCCGCCAGTTCGGCGTTCAGCTCGATGAAGTTCTCCATGCCCGCAGGCACTTCGTCTTCCGAGAAGATGGCTTGCGCTGGGCATTCCGGCTCGCACAGGGCGCAGTCGATGCACTCGTCCGGGTGGATGACCAGGAAGTTCGGGCCTTCGTAGAAGCAGTCCACCGGGCAGACTTCCACGCAGTCGGTGTATTTGCATTTGATGCAGTTGTCGGTGACGACGAAGGTCATTTCTAATTCTCTCCTCAGGCGACGGCGGCGGCCCTTCCTCTCAGGGCCGCGCGGTTTGCGGGCATGTGGCTGCAGGCCAGGCTAATAACCTGCAGCACCAGCAAACCGCGGCGGATTCTACCAGCTTGTAGTGGGCGCCGTTATAACAGGTTCTTTAGTTGATATAGCATTTCGATAGCTTGACGCGGGGTCATGTCGTCCAGCTGCAGCTTGCCCAGCTTCTCGATGGCCGGGTGTGGCAGGCTGGCGAACAGGTCGCTCTGGTGCGGGACCTGTGGCACGTCCTTGGCCTTTTGGGCCGGGGGCTGTTCATGCGGCAGGCTGGTGGTCTCCAGCCTCGCCAGGTGTTCACGGGCACGCTGGATGACGGCCGTCGGCACGCCGGCCAGCTGCGCCACGGCCAGGCCGTAGCTCTGGCTGGCAGGGCCAGGCAGCACGTGGTGCAGGAACACGATGCGTTCGTTGTGCTCGGTGGCGTTCAGGTGCACGTTGGCCACCAGTGGCTCGCTTTCCGGCAGCACGGTGAGCTCGAAGTAGTGCGTGGCGAACAGCGTGTAGGCACGCAGCTGGGCCAGGCGCTCGGCGGCGGCCCAGGCCAGCGACAGGCCGTCGAAGGTACTGGTGCCACGGCCCACTTCGTCCATCAGCACCAGGCTGCGGTCGGTGGCGTTGTGCAGGATGTTGGCGGTTTCGCTCATCTCGACCATGAAGGTCGAGCGGCCGCCGGCCAGGTCGTCGCTGGAGCCGATGCGGGTGAAGATGCGGTCGACCAGCGACAGCTCGCAGCTGGCAGCCGGCACGAAGCTGCCGATATGCGCCAGCAGCACGATCAGGGCGGTCTGGCGCATGTAGGTGGACTTACCGCCCATGTTCGGGCCGGTGATGATCAGCATGCGCATGTTGTTGTCCAGGCCCAGGTCGTTGGCCACGAACGGCGTGGTCAATACCTGTTCCACCACGGGGTGGCGGCCCTGCTCGATGCGCAGGCACGGCTCGTCGACGAAGCGCGGGCAGTTCAGGTCCAGGTTCAGTGCACGTTCGGCCAGGTTGCTGAGCACGTCCAGTTCGGCCAGGGCGGCGGCGCTGTCCTGCAGCGGTGCCAGGTGGCTGATCAAGGTTTCCAGCAGGGCGTCGTAGAGCATCTTTTCGCGGGCTAGGGCGCGGCTCTTGGCCGACAGGGCCTTGTCCTCGAACGCCTTCAGCTCTGGGGTGATGAAGCGCTCGGCGCCTTTCAGGGTCTGGCGGCGGATGTAGTCGCCCGGGGCCTGCTCGGCCTGCTTGGTCGGCAGCTCGATGAAGTAGCCATGCACCCGGTTGTAGCCGACCTTGAGGTTGGCCAGGCCGGTGCGGGCCTTTTCCCGGGCTTCCAGGTCGATCAGGAACTGGCCGGCGTTCTCGCTGATCGCCAGCAGCTCGTCCAGTTCGTTGTCATAACCGGCCTTGAGCACGCCGCCATCGCGGATCACCGCCGGCGGGTTGTCGATGATCGCCCGTTCCAGCAGGCTGGCCAGTTCGGGGTAGGTGCCGGTAATGGCGGCCAGGCGTGCCAGGTGCGGCGCCTCCAGCTCGGCCATGGCGTTCTGCAGCTCGGGCAGCGCGCCCAGGGCATCGCGCAGGCGTGCCAAGTCGCGTG
Source organism: Pseudomonas sp. UBA6753 (assembly GCF_002453565.1). Lineage (NCBI taxonomy): Bacteria > Pseudomonadati > Pseudomonadota > Gammaproteobacteria > Pseudomonadales > Pseudomonadaceae > Pseudomonas > Pseudomonas sp. UBA6753. The sequence continues at coordinate 28,425 of NZ_DKHD01000036.1, forward strand.
GGCGGGCGTTGCGCAGGCCGATACGGGCGAGAATCCGCTCGATATCGCCAATTTCCTTGAGTTGCGGCTGCAGCTTCTCGAAGCGGTAGCCGTCGAGCAGGCAGCGGATCGAGTCCTGGCGTGCCTGCAGCACCTTGAGGTCGCGCAACGGGCGGTTCAACCAGCGGCTCAGCAATCGGCTGGCCATGGCGGTCTGGCAGCGGTCGATCACCGACTGCAGGGTGTTGTCACGGCCGCCGGCGAGGTTGATGTCCAGCTCCAGGTTGCGGCGGCTGGCGCCGTCGAGGATGACCGTGTCGTCCAGGCGTTCGTGGCGAAGGCTGCGCAGGTGCGGCAGGGCGGTGCGCTGGGTTTCCTTCGCGTAGATCAGCAGGCAACCGGCGGCGCCGATGGCCAGGGTCAGCTTGTCGCAGCCAAAGCCCTTGAGGTCCTTGGTCGCGAACTGCTGGCACAGGGCCTTGCGCGCCGAGTCGCGGTCGAAATCCCATGGCGCACGGCGACGGGCGCCCGGGCGTTTCTCGGCGGGCAGGTCGCGCGGCCAGTCGTCGGGGATCAGCAGCTCGACCGGGTTCAGGCGCTCGAGCTCGGCCAGCAGGTTTTCCCAGCCCTTGATCTCCTGCACGCTGAAGTTGCCACTGGTGATGTCCAGTACCGCCAGGCCGAACAGGCGCTCGTCACCGAGCAGCGCGGCAATCAGGTTGTCGCGACGCTCGTCGAGCAGGGCCTCGTCGCTGACCGTACCCGGGGTGATGATGCGCACCACCTGACGTTCCACCGGGCCCTTGCTGGTGGCGGGGTCGCCAATCTGCTCGCAGATCACCACCGATTCGCCGAGCTTGACCAGCTTGGCCAGGTAGCCTTCCAGCGAATGGAACGGAATCCCGCACATGGGGATGGACTGGCCGGCCGACTGACCGCGCGCGGTCAGGGTGATGTCCAGCAGTTTTGCGGCTTTTTTCGCATCTTCGTAGAAGATCTCGTAGAAGTCGCCCATGCGGTAGAACATCAGCTGGTCCGGGTGCTGGTTCTTCAGCTTCCAGTACTGCTGCATCATCGGGGTGTGTGCTGATAAGTCAGAAATTGCTTTATTCATCAATAACTTAGGTGGGTTCGGTTCTGCTGCTGGGGCATGAGCGAGGCATTTCAGTTTAGAGCCTAAGGCACGATGCCGCATCCGTAGTGAGAATTCACCTAGGGTACCACGGCGACGCCTTGAAGCGAGGCAGGTTTTTTGTAAGTCAGATTCATACACAGGTGTAGACATTGGCTACACGCGCGGGTAGTATTAGCAATGTGGAGATGGCCTCCACACCTAAGCTCCTACATGTCAGGAGCACAACCTACGAAGGTCTAGCTCAAGTCCCGATTTCTATGGGAAAAAAGTCCCCGCTTATCTGGGGCATACCGAGGCAAAAGTAAATGTGTGACCGCATGCAAGCAACATCATGTGAAAACAGATTAGACAATCTAAGCCGATACGGACCAATAAGGAGAACAAGGAACCAGTAACCAAACTAAATAGAGGTAAGAAAAATGTCTGCTCTAACCATCGAGCGAGATAAGCCCGTACCAATCAACATGCGGGTTGATACAAAAAAACGAAGCCTGATCGATGCGGCCGTGGAACTGCTGGGGACTGACAGGACTAGTTTCATTTTAGATGCTGCTTGTAAGAGAGCTGAAGAAGTGATCATGGACCGTCAGCTGTTCATCCTAAGCGATGAAGCGTTTGACCGCTTTGAACAGGCACTTGAATCCAATCCATTAAGGAGTAACAAGTGTCTACAGAAATTAATGTCCAAACCAGCCCCCTGGAGCTGAGCAAACCCGAGAAGCTGAACGCGTTTCACGATTTCAGTGACTTTGACTGTGGGGAGAGCTCGATCAACGAGTACCTTCACAAGAACGCAAGGAAAGGGCAAGAGAAGAAGCAAGCTGTGGTCTACGTGACCTGCTTCAAAGGTAGCAACCGGGTCGCCGGATACTACACTCTATCTAATGGTTCTATCGTGCGTGAACACGTGACGCCGAAGCGGCTCCAGCGGAATACTCCGAATGTCCATCCGGCGACGATTCTCGGCCGCATGGGGATCACGATGACTGTTCAGGGTTTCGGTTTTGCCGAGGGGCTTCTGCAGGATGCCATTAGCCGGGTGCTCGCATCCTCTGAGATTGTCGGTACTGCGGTGCTGCTGGTCCATCCTCTGAACGAAGCATTGGCTCAGTTCTACGAGAAGAAGGCAGGTTTTGTTCGCTGCCCAGATATCTCCCCGCTCACCATGATGCTGTCCTTGCGGTAGCAGCCCATCCCGCCGGTTCTCCGGCGGGGGGTTCTCCTCTTTAGGTCTTGGGCCGACCCTGGCAAATCCCCTTCCAGATTCGTTCTAGTTCCTGGGGAGACTCGTGATCATCCACTTTGCATAGACTTCCACGAGCATCGTTAAGTGGTATGTGCGGAGAAATCGGAAATTGCTTTATTCATCAAGGGCTTAGAAAGTAGGTCTCAATATTGTGGGGCAAATTGGGGCGTTCTGTGTTGCACGCGCGACGCCGAGACCCACCGGATTTTCAAGCCACATAGGTTAACACGGCTACCCGGCAGGCTGTACCTGCGATATTCCGCCCGGCGCCCCTGCCGTGGCCGGTAGTGGCCTGGAACAAGTGATGTGCGAGACCGAAGCGGGCGCCCATCCCACCTCACCAAGATGCTAGGGTAGAAGCCTGCCTCCAAGGAGCCCGACATGGACCCGATCACTACGCTTGCCACCCGCCTGGGTGAACACCTGCGCCGCTTCAACGCGCAGGTGACCACCGCCGAATCCTGCACCGGTGGCGGCATCGCCGAGGCCATCACCCGCGTGCCCGGCAGCTCGGCCTGGTTCGAGGCTGGGTACGTGACCTATTCCAACACCCAGAAAACCCGTCAACTCGGAGTGCCCGCGGCGTTGTTCGGCCAGGTTGGCGCGGTCAGCCAGGAAGTGGTCGAAGCCATGGTCCGCGGCGCCCAGGCCGCCAGCGGCGCGCGCTTTGCCGTGGCGGTTAGCGGCGTGGCCGGGCCGGACGGTGGTTCGCCGGCCAAACCGGTGGGCACCGTGTGGCTGGCCTGGGGCGACGGCAACCATGTGGTCAGCGAGCGGCGCCAGTTCGACGGTGACCGCGAGTCGGTGCGCCGACAGACGGTGATCGCCGCGTTAGACGGCTTGTTACAGCTTGGTGCCGAGTAAATCGACGACAGGGGTTTGCGTGGGCGCTTGCCTGTGGAATAATACTGGCTACTTATACAGGTATTCCGGCCGTCAGGGCCAAGTCGAACACGTGAGGATTTCAATGGACGACAACAAGAAGCGCGCCTTGGCTGCGGCCCTGGGTCAGATCGAACGCCAATTCGGCAAGGGCGCCGTCATGCGCATGGGCGACCACGAGCGCCAGGCTATCCCTGCCATCTCCACCGGCTCGCTGGGCCTGGACATCGCCCTGGGCATCGGCGGCCTGCCAAAAGGCCGTATCGTCGAGATCTACGGCCCGGAATCGTCGGGTAAGACCACGCTGACCCTGTCGGTCATCGCCGAAGCCCAGAAAAACGGCGCCACCTGCGCCTTCGTCGACGCCGAACACGCCCTCGACCCCGAGTACGCCGGCAAGCTGGGCGTCAACGTCGACGACCTGCTGGTTTCGCAGCCGGACACCGGTGAACAGGCCTTGGAAATCACCGACATGCTGGTGCGTTCCAACGCTGTTGACGTGATCATCGTCGACTCCGTGGCTGCTCTGGTACCGAAGGCCGAGATCGAAGGCGAGATGGGTGACATGCACGTGGGCCTGCAGGCGCGCCTGATGTCCCAGGCGCTGCGCAAGATTACCGGTAACATCAAGAACGCCAACTGCCTGGTCATCTTCATCAACCAGATCCGTATGAAGATTGGCGTGATGTTCGGCAGCCCGGAAACCACCACCGGTGGTAACGCCCTGAAGTTCTACGCCTCGGTGCGTCTGGATATCCGCCGTACCGGCGCGGTCAAGGAAGGCGACGAGGTGGTCGGTAGCGAAACCCGCGTCAAGATCGTCAAGAACAAGGTTTCGCCGCCATTCCGTCAGGCCGAGTTCCAGATCCTCTACGGCAAGGGTATCTACCGTAACGGCGAAATCATTGACCTGGGTGTTTCCCAAGGCCTGGTCGAGAAGTCCGGTGCCTGGTACGCCTACCAGGGCAACAAGATCGGTCAAGGCAAGGCAAACGCTGCCAAGTACCTGGCTGAGAACCCGGCTATTGGTGCCGAGATCGAGAAGCAGATTCGCGAGAAGCTGCTGACCTCTGGTGCTGTTGCGGCTGCTGGTAAGGCTGCTGCTGCCGAAGCCGATGCCGATGACATGGCCGACGCTGACGCCGGTTATTGATTGCGCGGTAGATAGCCGAACATGTCCGCCGTACTCGACACCCCCGTCGCCATTCGGCGGACAGCCATGGACCTGCTCGCGCGACGTGAGCACGGTCGCGTCGAGCTGACGCGCAAGTTGCGTCAGCGCGGCGCTTCGGACGAGCTGATCGAGCCTGAACTCGACCGGCTCGCCGAAGAAGGGCTGCTTAGCGAAGCCCGTTACCTCGAAAGTTTCATCCGATACCGTTCCAGCTCCGGCTACGGCCCTGCGCGTATTCGCGAAGAGCTAGGCCAGCGCGGTTTGGCGCGTGCTGATATCGAGCAGGCGCTACGCGAGAGCGAGGTGGATTGGGGCGAGCGCATGCGTGACGTATGGCAGCGCAAGTTTGCTGGTCAGCGCCCGCACGATCCCCGCAGCCGTGCCCAGCAGACCCGGTTTCTGGCTTACCGGGGTTTCCCCATGGACATGATCGGCCGTCTGCTCAGTGGGCGTGATATCGACGACTACTGAAGACTGGGGCCGCTTTGCGGCCCTTCGCGGGCTTGCCCGCTCCCACAGGTTTGGTGCAAGGTTCAGAAAATGCGCGGTCCCTGTGGGAGCGGGCAAGCCCGCGAAGGGCTGCAAAGCAGCCCCAATCCAGCCGGCAAACGTTATCTGACCGGCATTAGGGTTTACCCGCGAGTACCGGCAACGCCGCTCCCACAGGTTGCGCGGCGCGCTTTGGAAATTTGTTCGACAATCAACTGACCTTCAACGCCTCCCTGGCCCGCTGCGTGGTATGCATGGGCTGCGGCTTGGCCCAGTTCTCCGGCAGGTTGATGAAGTCCACCAGCTCGCGCAGCCTGCCCTGGTCCCGGCCATTGAAGGCAAATGACAAACGGGTCAGGTGGCTGAAGTTGCCCACTTCGTGCTCGGCACTGCTGTCAGGTTGCTGGTGATACTTGCCACTCAGGCGCAAGTCGGCAAAGCCTTCCTGGATGTCATACAGCGCCGCCTCGCTGAGCGGGTGATGCATGCGGATCACGAACTGGCTCTTCAGCCAGCGGCTGGAGTGGTAGTTGCTGTAGAACTGGTTGATTTCTTCCACTGCCTCGTCAGCGCTGTGCACCAGGCGCAGCAGTTTCAGGTCGCTGGGCAGGATGTAGCGGTTTTCCTCCAGTTGGCGGCTGATGAAGTCCAGGCAGTCGCGCCAGAAGCTGCCACCTGGCGAATCCAGCAGCACCACCGGTACCAGCGGGCTCTTGCCGGTCTGGATCAGGGTCAGCACCTCCAGCGCTTCATCCAGAGTGCCGAAACCACCCGGGCACAGCACCAGGGCATCGGCCTCCTTGACGAAGAACAGCTTGCGGATGAAGAAGAAATGGAACGGCAGCAGCTTGTCGGTGCCGTCCACCGTGGGGTTGGCGTGTTGTTCGAAGGGCAGGGTGATGTTGAACCCCAGGCTGTGGTCGCTGCCGGCGCCTTCGTGGGCAGCTGCCATGATGCCGCCGCCAGCACCGGTGATGACCATCAGGTCGGAGCGTGCCAGGGTTGCGCCCAGCTCGCGGGCCAGGGCGTACATCGGGTGCTCCAGCGGAGTGCGCGCCGAGCCGAACACGGTCACCTTGCGCCGGCCCTTGTAGCGTTCCAGGGTGCGGAACGAATGGTCCAGTTCGCGCAGGGCCTGCAGGGTGATCTTGGCGCTCCAGCGGTCGGTGTCGTCATGGGCCATGCGCAGGATGGTCAGCATCATGTCGCGGTACAGCGGCAGGTTGGGGCTGTTCGGTGCCACCAGTTGCAGTTGTGCGTCGATGTTGCTCAGGTCGATGTTGTTGTCGCGGAAGTGGCTGAACAGCAGTTCACTCGATTGGTAAGGCATGCAACGTCTCCTTCTGCACCAATACCTCTGACCTCAATCTAGACCCTTGCGCTCAATTGTGCCGGGGGTGTTCGGCACAGCCGCCCGTCGGCATGCAGCCACGGGGGATGCGGGTTTGGTTAACTGGGTAGAGCGAAACGTGTCGATGCAGGAGGTGGCGGTATGCATCGCTTGATCATCGAAGTGGACCGGCAGCTTTACCAGCAGCTGGAGAATGCGGCCCAGGTGCATCACCTGAGCCTGGAGGCCGAATGCCGGCGCAGGCTGTCGGGGCTGGAATGCCAGTCGCGCTACCTGCAGGCGCTGCTGGCAGAGATGCGCGCCGATGCCGCTGAAGGGCGCTGGCGCGCCCGTGAAGACGAGAAGGCGTAGCGATCGAAGTGTTGGTTACTTCTTCTTGTTGCCGGCCACGCAGCTGGCATTGTCGAACGCCTGGTCCATGATCGGCTGGTTGGTCTTGTAGACTGTGAAGCGGTAGACCATGACCGCGCCTTTGGACATCAGGTTGCGGAAACCGCTGTTGCGGCAGACGCTGTCACCCAGCTGGCTGCGTACCTGTTCGGGGTTGGCCTGCATGCGCGCGGCATGGTCCTGGCGCACGCTCAGGTGGTTGACCAGTGCCTTGCCCTCCACGGTGTAACCCTGGTCGAGGATGTCCTCGTTGATGGCTCGCGGGGTGCCGACACTGCTCTCTTTGGCAACCTTCTGCAGCGTGTTGTTCAGGTCGTATTCCTGCTTGGAAGCCGCCTGGGCTGCCAGGGGCAGGGCGAGCAGCAGGCTCAGGGCGGGGACGATACGGCGCAGCATGAATCTCTCCTGGTTCGATGACTGGCGCTTTGACATGCGCAGGTCGACGGCGTTCCGTGAAAACCGCACGGTGGCTGCAATTGGGGCCGCAGTGCGGCCCATCGCCGGCAAGCCAGCTCCCACAGGGATTGCACATGGCCTGGTGCAATGCGGTCGAGGTGGGAGCTGGCTTGCCGGCGATGGGCTGCGCAGCAGCCCCAGAAGCGCGCAGGCGCGACTGGGGGTACGGTAAAAACAGCGATTATATGGGCCGCGCCGCCACCTGCACAGCAATTGCCCCCTGTTCTGGTAGACTGGCGCTCTTAGTTTTTTCCGAGTCATCCTTGTGTCCATTCCCAACCTGTCCAGAGGCCTGCCGGCATGAGCCATGCGGTAGCGCGTCTGCGCGCCGAACGACTGGCCCGCAGCAACAAACCCTTCATCGCCCGTGGTTCGCGTGCCGAGCGCTGCCCCGATTGCCGGGTCATCGCCACTCATTGCCTGTGCGCCTGGAAGCCGCGGGTGCAGGCAGAGTCCGGCGTGTGCCTGCTGATGCATGACACCGAGCCACTGAAGCCCACCAATACCGGCTGGCTGATCGCCGACCTGATCGAGGACACCTCGGCCTTCGGCTGGCTGCGTACTTCGGTCGACGAACGCTTGCTGGCGTTGCTGGGCGATCCGCATTGGCAGCCCTACATCGTCTTCCCTGGCGAATTCGTTGCCCAGGAGCGGGTGGTCAGCGAGGTAGTGCGCGAGCCGGGCAAGCGCCCGCTGTTCATCCTGCTGGATGCCACCTGGACCGAAGCGCGCAAAATGTTCCGCAAAAGCCCGTACCTTGACCGCTTCCCGGTGTTGAGCCTGCAGGCCGAGCAGATGTCCCGCTACCGCCTGCGCCGCTCCAAGCGCGACGATCACTTCTGCACCGCGGAAGTCGCTGCCATGTGCCTGGACCTGGCCGGCGATACCCAGGCCTCGCAGGCGCTGGACGCCTACCTGGATGTGTTCAGCCTGCATTACCTGAGCGGCAAGCGGCGCCTGCCGCTGGACGAGCAGGACGACACCCACCAGCGTTTGCATACCTTCCTATAGTCCAAGGGGCACAACCCCTGCTTTGGTTCATAATGACCCTTACCCGAGTGCCCGACACAGAACAGGATCCCCAGATCGATGGCCACTTACGAAATCCTGATTGCCGATGACCACCCGCTGTTCCGTGGCGCCTTGCGCCAGGCCGTTACCCTCGGCCTGGGCCCGGATGTACGCCTGGTTGAAGTCGCCAGCATCGCCGAACTGGAAACCCGTCTGAGCGAAAAAGCCGACTGGGACCTGGTGTTGCTGGACTTGAACATGCCGGGTGCCTACGGTTTTTCCGGGCTGGTGCTGCTGCGCGGGCAATACCCGCAGATCCCCGTGGTGATGGTATCGGCGCAGGAAGAGGCCGCAGTGGTGGTCAAGTCCCGCGAGTTTGGCGCCAGTGGCTTCATTCCCAAGTCCAGCACCCTGGAAGTGATCCAGGATGCGGTGCGCAAGGTGCTCGACGGCGAGGTCTGGTGGCCGCCGCAGGCGTTCGAAAAGGTCGATGTCTCGGCCGAGGCCAAGGCCGCCAGCGAAGGCCTTGCCAGCCTCACGCCGCAGCAGTTCCGCGTGCTGACCATGGTCTGCGAAGGCTTGCTGAACAAGCAGATCGCCTATGAGCTGAACGTGTCGGAAGCGACCATCAAGGCCCACGTGACCGCGATCTTCCGCAAGCTGGGTGTGCGTACCCGCACCCAGGCGGCGTTGTTGCTGCAACAACTTGAATCGGTTGCCAGCAGCTGAGTGCGCGTGGCTTCACGCTTTTTTGACCCGTGCCGGTCTAGTCTGCTGGCCTTTCCGTTGTGAAGTGACTCACATGACATCGCCATTCAAGGGCCAGACCGGCCTCAAACGTATCCTCAACGCCGCCGGCTATTCGCTGGACGGCCTGCGCGCCGCCTTCAAGGGCGAGGCCGCGTTCCGCCAGCTGGTGCTGCTCAACGTGCTGTTGGTCCCGGTCGCCTTCTGGCTGCCGGTCAGCCGTGCGGAGCGGGCGATCATGATCACCGTGTGCCTGTTGGGCCTGATCGTCGAACTGTTCAATTCGGCGGTGGAAGCAGCCATCGACCGCATTTCGCTGGAGCGCCACCCGCTGTCGAAAAACGCCAAGGACATGGGCAGCGCCGCGCAACTGGTGGCACTGACCATGGTGGCGCTGGTGTGGGGTGTGATCCTGCTTTAAGCGATTGGTGGCAACACGATCTCGTCACTGCGGGTGAAGCCCGCAGTGAAGTTGCGGCACAGTTCGAGAAATTCGCGCATGGCCGAGGTCTGGTACTTCTGTTTGTGCCAGATGAAGTAGAACTGGCGCATCAGGTCCAGCTCCGGGGTTTCTACCGCTACCAGGCTACCGCGGCGGAAGGCGTCACGCAGGGCCAGGCGCGAGATGCAGCCGATGCCCAGGCCCGACTCCACCGCGCGCTTGATCGCTTCGGTGTGTTCCAGCTCCAGGCGGATGTTGAGGTTGGTGCGGTGGTGGCGCATGGCCTGGTCGAAGGTCAGGCGCGTGCCCGAGCCCTGTTCGCGCAGGATCCACGCTTCCTGGGACAAGGTCTGTACATCGGCGCGGCCCAGCTTGGCCAGCGGGTGCTGCGGCGCGCAGAACACCACCAGCTCGTCCTCGACCCAGGGCTGCACTTCCAGGTCCGGGTGGTTGCAATCGCCTTCGATCAGACCCAGATCAATTTCGTAATGCGCCACCTGTTGCACGATATGCGCAGTGTTCTGCACATGCAGCTTCACCTGGCTTTCCGGGTGCACCTGCATGAAGCTGCCGATCAGCAGGGTGGCCAGGTAGTTGCCGATGGTCAGCGTGGCGCCGACCGCCAGCGAGCCGAAACCGGACTTGCCGTTGAGCAGGTCTTCGATTTCCTTGGCCTGGTCGAGCAGGGCCACGGCCTGCGGCAACAGTTGCTGGCCCAGGGCGTTGAGGCTCAGGCGCTTGCCGGCGCGGTCGAACAGCTGGCAGCTGGACTGGCGCTCAAGCTCGGTGATCGAGGTGCTGGCGGCCGACTGCGACAAGGCCAGCACACTGGCGGCGCGCGAAACGCTCTGGTGCTGGGCCACGGCAACGAAGACTTGCAGCTGACGAAGTGTAAATCGCATATCGATATAACCGATAACACATATCTTGATAATCCAGTTAACAGATATTGTCGCTGCCCCTAAACTATCGCGCAACTGCGCGTCTTGCGCGCGCCGCGTCTTTCTTCAGGAGCCCCATTAAATGAGCAACATGAACCACGAACGTGTCCTCAGTGTGCACCACTGGAACGACACCCTGTTCAGCTTCAAGTGCACTCGCGACCCGGGCCTGCGCTTCGAGAACGGTCAGTTCGTGATGATCGGCCTGCAACAAGAAAGCGGCCGTCCGCTCATGCGCGCCTATTCCATCGCTTCGCCGAACTGGGAAGAGCACCTGGAGTTCTTCAGCATCAAGGTGCCGGACGGTCCGCTGACCTCGCAGCTGCAGCACCTGAAGGAAGGCGACGAGATCATCATCAGCAAGAAGCCTACCGGTACCCTGGTACTCGACGACCTGAACCCGGGCAAGCACCTGTACCTGCTGAGCACCGGCACTGGCCTGGCACCGTTCATGAGTGTCATCCAGGACCCGGAAACCTACGAGCGCTTCGAGAAGGTGATCCTGGTGCACGGCGTGCGCTACGTGAACGAAGTGGCCTACCGCGAGTTCATCACCGAGCACCTGCCGCAGAACGAATTCTTCGGTGAGTCGGTTCGCGAAAAGCTGATCTACTACCCGACCGTGACCCGTGAACCGTTCGAGAATCAGGGCCGCCTGACCGACCTGATGCGCAGCGGCAAGCTGTTCAGCGACATCGGCCTGCCACCGATCAACCCGCAGGACGACCGCGCGATGATCTGCGGCAGCCCGAGCATGCTCGACGAGACCAGCGAAGTACTGGACAGCTTCGGCCTGAAGATCTCCCCGCGCATGCGCGAGCCGGGTGATTACCTGATCGAGCGTGCCTTCGTCGAGAAGTAAGGCGCAGGCTGATGCAAAGAAGGCGACCCTTGGGTCGCCTTTCTTGTGCCTGTGATTCATGTATCGCCTGTACCGGCCCTTTCGCGGGCTTGCCCGCTCCCACAGGGATATCACAAGGCCTGAGTGGGAGCGGGCAAGCCCGCGAAAGGGCCGGTACAGGCAATACACAATCTATTCGACGCGCGTCTCGCCGCTATACACCAATATCTCCCGACAGCGCTTGCACAGGTAGCGCCGCCCCTGGCGCACCAGCTTGTGCCGCTGCGCGGTAAACGGGAAGTCGCTTTGCGGGCACGGGCAGCGGTAGATGTAGCGGGTCACCACGCGCCGTTGCACTTCGTAGTTGTGGCAACGGTTGGGCGGCAGTTCATACACCCCGCGCATGATCAGCTGCCACTCCTCGCCATGGGCCTGTATGCGGTCGCCGAACAGCTGGTGGGCCACCAGATGCGCCACTTCATGGGCCACGGTCTGGCGCAGGAAGTCTTCCTGGTTTTCGCGGTAAAGCTGCAGGTTGAAGCGCAGCAGGTTCTCGTGCAGGTGGGCGACACCGGCTTTTTGCCCGCGCAGCTTGAAGCTGACTTCCGGGCGCGGGAAGGGGCGTTTGAAGAAGGTTTCAGCTTGCTGGTAACAGGTTTCGACGCGTTGTCTGAGCAGCTCGGGCATGGCGGGGTGGTTCTCCTGACCGGGCATTATGCCGCAACCCCGGGCAGCCTGCCGAGCCACCGGTCAGCGCACAGCCAGAGGCCGCCTTGCGGCGGCCCCAGGTTGATGCCCCAGTGTTGGTCGAGTCTGTTCTAGTTGGTGTAGACGGGCCCCACGCCCAGTCCCCAGATGATCACCGTGGCGGCCATGATCGCCACCAGTACCACAAGGCCCACTGCCAGCACCGAGCTGGAGAACAGGAAGCCTTCGTCGGACGGTATGTTCATGAACGTCGGCAAGCCGACGTACAGCAGGTACACCGTGTAGCAGATGGCGGCGGTGCCGATCAGCATGCCCAGCCACAGGTGCGGGTACAGTGCCGCCAGGCCGCCGATGAACAACGGGGTGGCGGTGTAGGTGGCAAAGGCGATGCACTGTGCCATGGACGGGTTGGCATCGTAGGTGCGGGCCATCCAGTGGATGAACGCCCCCATTACCGCCACCCCGGCAAGCATCGCCAGGTACGACATGATGCTCATCCAGATGGCGCTTTCCATGGTCAGCATCACCGCTGGCCGGTCGCCGATCACCCAGCCGACCTGGGTGGTACCGATGAACGCCGAAACGGCGGGGATCGCAGCCAGGATCAGGGTGTGCGTCAGGTACATGTGGCTGATGGTTTCTTCTTCGCCACGAATTTCCCGCCATTCCTGGTCGGGATGGGTAAACAGCCCCACAACGTGATGAATCATGCCGATCACTCCTCTCAATGTTGCCAAACGCCCCCCAGATGGAGCGCAAGCGGCCCGAGGCCCGAACACCGAAGCAAGCGGTAATGTGGCCTTATGTCGCAGTATAGGAAGCCGTTACCCGCATAAACCGAGCTTTTTAGAGCAAATTGCGCTGTAAGGCGCGCTGTTGATTACAATGAAGTCTTTATCGGAATGCCTACAGCGCCGCCGCGTTTGTGCGTAAAATAGCCGGCTTTTGTCACACCTCGCGGATCCAAGCGCTATGGGCACCCTCTCGGTCAACCAGAACAAACTGCAAAAACGCCTGCGTCGTCTCGCCGGCGAAGCCATCACCGACTACAACATGATCGAGGATGGCGACAAGGTCATGGTCTGCCTGTCCGGCGGCAAGGACAGCTACACCATGCTCGACGTTCTGTTGCACCTGCAGAAGGTGGCACCGATCAAGTTCGAGATCGTCGCGGTGAACATGGACCAGAAGCAGCCGGGTTTCCCCGAGCATGTGCTGCCGGCCTACCTCAAGGAACTGGGTGTCGAGTACCACATCGTCGAGAAGGACACCTACTCGGTGGTCAAGGAGCTGGTCCCCGAGGGCAAGACCACCTGCTCGCTGTGCTCGCGCCTGCGCCGTGGCACCCTGTACACCTTCGCCGACGAAATCGGCGCGACCAAGATGGCGCTGGGGCACCACCGCGACGATATCGTCGAAACCTTCTTCCTCAACATGTTCTTCAACGGCGCGCTCAAGGGCATGCCGCCGAAGCTGCGCGCCGACGATGGCCGCAACGTGGTGATCCGCCCGCTGGCCTACTGCAGCGAGAAGGATATCCAGGCCTACTCGGACATGAAGGAATTCCCGATCATCCCGTGCAACCTGTGCGGTTCGCAGGAAAACCTGCAGCGCCAGGTGGTCAAGGACATGCTGGTGGAGTGGGAGCGCAAGCACCCGGGGCGTACCGAGAGCATCTTCCGTGCCCTGCAGAACGTGGCGCCGTCGCAGCTGGCTGACCGCAACCTGTTCGACTTCACCAGCCTGAAGATCGACGAAAACGCTACCCCGCGTTTCCTTGACGTGCTGAACATCTGAGCCCATGCGCGATTACCAGTGGTTGCACGAGTACTGCCTGAACCGCTTCGGCTCGGCCCAGGCCCTGGAGGCCTTCCTGCCGCAGCCGCGCACACCGGCGCAACTGCGTGATATCAGCGATGACCGCTACCTGTCGACCTTGGCTCTGCGCGTGTTTCGCGCCGGGCTCAAGCACAGCCTGGTGGATGCCAAGTGGCCGGCGTTCGAGCAGGTGTTCTTCGGCTTCGACCCGGAGAAGGTGGTATTGATGGGCGCCGAGCACCTCGAGCGGCTGATGCACGACGAGCGCGTCATCCGCCACCTGGGCAAGCTCAAGAGCGTGCCGCGCAATGCGCAGATGGTTCTTGACGTGGCCAAGGAGAAGGGCAGTTTCGGCGCCTTCATCGCCGACTGGCCGGTGACCGACATCGTCGGTTTGTGGAAGTACCTGGCCAAGCACGGCAACCAGCTGGGCGGGTTGTCGGCACCGCGCTTCTTGCGCATGGTCGGCAAGGACACGTTCATCCCTACCGATGACATGGCTGCGGCGTTGATTGCGCAGAAAGTGATCGACAAGCCGCCGACCAGCCAGCGGGACCTGGCCTTGGTGCAGCAGGCGTTCAACCAGTGGCATGCCGAGAGTGGGCGGCCGCTGTGCCAGTTGTCGGTGATGCTGGCGCATACCGTCAACCATTGAGATTTGTGTTGGCCTCTTCGCGGGCATGCCCGCTCCCACAGGGATCGCACCGCATTTGAGGCTTGCGCTGTACCTGTGGGAGCGGGCAAGCCCGCGAAGAATCTAACTGCCTTCGCCGGCCATGCGCCGCTCGTGCTGGAACTTCCAGCGCACATACAGCAGCCCGGCAATGAACAGCCCCAGGCTCACCAGCACCTCTACCCAGCCAAATACCGCCCGTGCCGGGTCGAACGCCGCCAGCACCCCCTTGATGAAATAGATATTCACCACGAAGCAGGTCCAGGCATGTGCCCGGGCGCTGCCCGTCAGCATGCCCGGCAGCAACAGCAGCAACGGCACCAGTTCGATCGCCAGGATCACCTCGACCCGCGCCCCGTGCAGGTTGGCGAACCACAGGTTGTTCACCACCAGCAGGGCAATCAGGCCAAAGAAAAACGCCAGGCTCAGCGCCCGCGTCAGGCGCAGACGCGGTGCCAGCCATTCCAGCGCCGGCAATACCTTGGGCTTCTTAGCCACGTGCGGCCTCCAGGGCCTTGGCGGTGGTCGCCAGGCGTTGGCCAAGGGCGCGGCATAGGGCTATCTCGTGCTGGTCGAGCTCGCGCTTGCCATCGGCGCCAGCATGATGGCTGGCGCCATACGGGGTGCCGCCGCCGCGGGTCTCGAGCAGTGCCGATTCGCTGTACGGCAGGCCCATTACCAGCATGCCGTGGTGCATCAGTGGCAGCATCATCGACAGCAGGGTGGTTTCCTGCCCGCCATGCAGGCTGGCGGTTGAGGTGAAAACGCCCGCCGGCTTGCCGACCAGTTCACCGCCCAGCCACAGGCTGCTGGTGCCATCCAGGAAGTACTTGAGCGGTGCCGCCATGTTGCCGAAGCGGGTCGGGCTGCCCAATACCAGGCCGGCGCAGTGGCGCAGGTCGTCCAGGGTGGCGTAAAGCGCGCCACTGGCCGGGATGTCCGGGGCCACTGCTTCGCACTCGGTGGAAATCGCCGGTACCGTGCGCAGGCGGGCTTCCATGCCGGCCAGCTCGATGCCGCGGGCGATGTGCCGGGCCATCTCGCTGGTCGAACCATGGCGGCTGTAATACAGCACCAGGATGTAGGGCTGGCTCACGGCAGGATCTCCAGTACTTTCTCGGGCGGTCGGCCGACCACGGCCTTGTCACCGACGACCAGAATCGGCCGCTCGATCAGCTTGGGGTGCCGGGCCATGGCCTCGATCAGTTGTGCGTCGGTCAGTGCCGGGTCGGCCAGGTTCAGCTCCTTGTACTCGTCCTCGCCGGTACGCAGCAGCTGGCGCGCGGCGATGCCCAGCTTGCCGAGCAGGGCCTTCAGGGTGGCAGCGTCGGGCGGGGTTTCGAGGTAGCGCACGATGGTCGGCGCCAGGCCGCGAGCTTCGAGCAGTTCCAGGGCGCCGCGGGATTTCGAGCAGCGCGGGTTATGATAGAGCGTGAGGTCGGTCATGTCGGGTCGCATCCAGCAGGGTGTGGCGGCTATTCTAACCGCAGCGACTGACCAATTTGCTTTAAAACTCGAGAAGGATTGACCCATGGCAAGGCGTCTGGCAGCAGTACTGGCCATCACCGCGAGCCTGTTGCTCGGTGGTTGCGGTGCCGATTATGGCGTGGACCAACACGGTAATACGGTTAAGGCCGAACAGATCGACGGGCACTGGCTGGTGCTCAACTACTGGGCCGAATGGTGCGGGCCGTGCCGTACCGAAATCCCTGAACTGAACGCGGCAGCCAAGCAGTGGGCGGCCGACGGTATCAAGGTAGTGGGGGTGAACTTCGATGGCTTGCAGGGGCAGGAGCTGAAGCAGGCTGCCGAAACCCTGGGCATCGCTTTCACCGTATTGGCGCAGGACCCGGCCGAGCGCTATGACCTGCCACGTAGCGAGGCATTGCCGGTGACCTACATCATCGATGACAAGGGCAAGGTGCGGGAACAGCTGATGGGCGAGCAGACCCTGGAAGGGCTGCAGGCCAAGATCAAGGCACTGAAGGGCGCCTGAAGTCAGCCTGTACCGGCCCTATCGCCGGCAAGCCAGCTCCCACAGGTACTGCACAGCATATGAACCCTGTGCAGTACCTGTGGGAGCTGGCTTGCCGGCGATAGGGCCAGTACAGGCAATAGCGATTCAGCCTTCCTCAGGCCAGAAGCGCAGCGGCTTGCCTTCGGCCGGCCAGAAACGCATCTGCTCGATAGGCGACACATCCCAGCGCTGCACTGTTTCCAGCGCCTGCAGGAAGCGCTTTTCCTGCTCCATCAACGCCGGTGCGCAGAGCTTGCGGGTCTTGCCGACCTTGCCGAAGCTCAGGTGCTCGCCGTCCAGTGTGTACGGCGCAAACCAGTGGTTGCAGCCGCCGTTGCCATAGGCACGGCCATCGCTGGCCAAGGTCAGGGTCAGGTGGCTGTAGTCGATCAGCGGCCGTTCGCCAATCCACTCCAGCACGTAGCTGCGCTCCTGCTGCAGTTTCGAAGGTTCCGCGGCGCAGCCGAGCAGGCCGGTGGCAATCAGCACGCCGGTCAGCAGATTCTTCACTCGGCGCTCTCCTGGCAACGCGGGCACAGGTGTTTTTCGCCACGGCTGGCCCAGCCCAGCTCGGCAACGCGCGCGCTGGCGGCAGGCTGGCGGGCTTTCTTGCCCAGCTTGGCGTCCACCGCGAACTCGAAGTCCAGCACGGCGTCGCAGCTGTCGCACGCAACCTGCCAGGTGAGGATTTCCAGCTCGTTGAACACCGGGCCGCTGGCCACGGCAACCCACTGGCCGCGTGGGTTGATCAGGTGGCGCACGCTCTCCACTGTCAGGCGCATGGACAAGTCCTTGCTGCCCTTGAGGGTGACCAGCAGGGTGTCGCCTTTGTGCATCGAACCGCCGTTGCCGGTGACCTGATAGCGGCCCGGCACCAGGGCGCGGCACTCGATCAGGGTGTGTTGCGGGTTGAAAAGGGTGTAGCGGAAATCGTGTTCGACCATGGGTCCTCCAGAAATGCCGCGTATCCTAGCACTAACCCATCACCAGATTCTGTGGATTGCCTGCCGCCCAGCGGTTGATGTTGTCCAGCGTGGTCGCGGCGATGGCATCCAGTGCCTCGCGGGTAAGGAACGCCTGGTGGGCAGTGATGATCACGTTGGGGAAGGTCAGCAGGCGGGCCAGTACGTCGTCCTGCAGCGGCAGGTCGGAGCGGTCTTCGAAGAACAGCTGGGCTTCTTCTTCGTAGACGTCCAGGCCCAGGTAGCCGAGCTGGCCGCTCTTCAGCGCGTCGATCAGCGCCGGGGTGTCGACCAGCGCGCCGCGGCCGGTGTTGATCAGCATGGCGCCGGGCTGCAGCTGGGCCAGGCTTTGTGCATTGATAAGGTGCCGGGTGTGCTCGGTCAGCGGGCAGTGCAGGCTGATGACGCGGGCTTCGCGCAGCAACTCGGGCAATGGCAGGTAGCGCGCGCCCAAGGCCAGCAGGTCGGGGTTGGGATAAGGGTCATAGGCCAGCAATTGGCAGCCGAAACCGGCCATGATGCGGGCAAAGGCGGTGCCGATCTGGCCGGTACCGACCACGCCGACGGTCTTGCCGTGCAGGTCGAAGCCGGTCAGCCCGTGCAGGGTGAAGTCACCCTCGCGGGTGCGGTTGTAGGCCCGGTGCAGGCGCCTGTTCAGGGCCAGGATCAGCGCCACGGCGTGTTCGGCCACGGCGTGCGGCGAGTAGGCCGGCACCCGCACTACGGTCAGGCCCAGGCGCTGGGCGGCGGCCAGGTCGACATGGTTGTAGCCGGCCGAACGCAGGGCGACCAGGCGCGTGCCGCCTGCGGCCAGGCGTTGCAGCACCTGGGCGTCCAGCTCGTCATTGATGAAGGCGCAGACCACCTCGTAGCCATCGGCCAGGGCAGCGGTGTCGAGGGTCAGGCGGGCGGGCTGGAAGTGCAGGTCCAGGGTGGTGCCGCTGGCGGCACGGGTGAAGCTTTCCTGGTCGTAGTGCTGGCTGCTGAACAACAGGGCGCGCATGGTGGGGCTTCCTTTGCAATGGTCTGGGGATTGTAGCCAGCGGGTTGAAAGGGGTGTTGACCTGGACCGGCCCTATCGCCGGCAAGCCAGCTCCCACAGGTACAACACGGCCTTCAAGAGCAGTGATTTCCTGTGGGAGCTGGCTTGCCGGCGATAGGGCCGGTGAGGTCAGGCGCTCAATCTGGCCTGCGCCGCCAAGCGGTTGATTGCCGCATCCAGTTCGTCCAGTGCCTGCTGAGCCAGCGGGTTTTCCTGCTTGAGCAAGGTCTCGCTGCGCTGGCACGCGGCCCGCAACTGCGGCACGCCGCAATAGCGCGAGGCGCCGTTCAGGCGGTGCACCTGTTCGATCAGGCCGTTGCGGTCGTCGGCCTCGCGGGCAGCGCGTATGGCTTCGCGGTCGGCTTCCAGCGAGGTCAGCAGCATGCTCAGCATATCCGCCGCCAGGTCCGCCTTGCCGGCGGCCAGGCGCAGACCTTCCTCGGGGTCCAGCACCTTCAGGTCATCACCGTTGGCCAGTTGCTCGGCCAGGCGTTCCTGCTGTGGCGCGCCCAGGCTCAGGCCGGTCCATTTCATCACCACCTGGGCCAGCTGCCGTTCGCTGATCGGCTTGGTCAGGTAGTCGTCCATGCCACCGTGCAGCAACGCGCGCTTCTCGTTGGCCATGGCGTGGGCGGTGAGGGCGACGATCGGCAGCGGGTTGCCGCTTTGGGTGTTTTCCCACAGGCGGATCTGCTCGGTGCAGGCGCGGCCGTCCATGCCGGGCATCTGCACGTCCATCAGCACCAGGTCGAACGGCTCGTCCTGCACCGCCTGCACCGCCGCATAGCCGTTGTCGACGGCCAGCACCTCGGCGCCCAGGTCTTCGAGCAGGGTCTGCACCAGCAGCAGGTTGGCGGGGTTGTCGTCGACGCAGAGGATCTTCGGCTGGCGCTGGCCGTTGACGCTGTTCACCTCGCCCTGCGGGCGGCGCGGTTGCACCAGTTCCAGCAACAGGCGGCGCAGTTTGCGCGTGCAGGTCGGCTTGGACAGCAACTGGCCATGGCCGTTGGGCAGGTACGGATGGTACAGCGCCTGCTCGGTGGTCGGGCACAGCACCACGCACTGGCAATGGTAGCGCTCGAGCTGCTGGTGGTAATGGCCCAGCTGCTCGGGCGACAGGTTGCCAAGGTTGGCCCCGAGCACGGCGAACTCGAACGGCAGGCCAGCCTGGCTGGCGGCCTGTACACCCTGCAGCAGCTGGTCGTAGGAGGCGAACAGGCTGACGCTGAGGCCGCAGTCTTCCAGCTGGTGTTCCAGCGCCTGGCGCGCCAGCTCGTGGCCATCGACGATGGCTGCGCGGCGGCCCAGCAGCGGTTGCAGCGGCAGCTCCTCGACACCATCGTGGGCCTTGGGCAGGTTGAGGCTGATCCAGAACTGCGAACCCTCGCCCGGGGTGCTGTCGACGCCGATTTCGCCGCCCATCTGCTCGATCAGGCGTTTGGAGATCACCAGCCCCAGGCCGGTGCCGCCGGGCTGGCGGGCCAGCGAGTTGTCGGCCTGGCTGAAGGCCTGGAACAGCGTACGCACATCCTGTGGCGACAGGCCGATGCCGGTGTCCTGCACGCTGATGCGCAGCTGCGCACTGTCTTCGTGCTCGTCTTCGAGCATGGCGCGCACGACGATGGTGCCTTCGCGGGTGAACTTGATGGCGTTGCTGACCAAGTTGGTAAGGATCTGCTTGAGCCGCAACGGGTCGCCGATCAGCGACGACGGGGTATCGCGGTAGATCAGGCTGAGCAGCTCCAGCTGCTTGGCGTGGGCGGCCGGGGCGAGGATGGTCAGGGTGTCCTGGATCAGGTCGCGCAGGTTGAAGGGGATGCTGTCGAGCACCAGCTTGCCGGCCTCGATCTTGGAGAAGTCGAGGATCTCGTTGATGATCCCCAGCAGGTTGTCGGCGGACTTCTCGATAGTGCTCAGGTAGTCCAGCTGGCGCGGTGTCAGCTCGCTTTTCTGCAGCAGGTGGGTGAAACCGAGGATACCGTTGAGCGGGGTGCGGATTTCGTGGCTCATGTTGGCCAGGAATTCCGACTTGATGCGGCTGGCTTCCAGGGCTTCCTTGCGCGCCATGTCCAGCTCGATGTTCTGGATCTCGATGGTTTCCAGGTTCTGGCGCACGTCCTCGGTGGCCTGGTCGATGCTGTGCTGCAGCTCTTCGTGGGCGTTGTGCAGGGTTTCGGCCATGCGGTTGATGCCGCGCGCCAGCTCGTCCAGCTCATGGCTGCCCAGGGCCGGCAGGCGTTCCTCGAGGTGGCCGTCCTTGAGCTGGTTGACCGCGTGCTTGATGCGCTTGATCGGGTCGTTGATGGTACGGCTCATGCGCAGTGCCAGCAGGCCGCTGAGCACCAGGCAGGCGAGGATCAGCAGCAGGCTGGTGAACAGGTTGCGGTAGCCGCGCAGCAGGGTGCCGTCGTGGGACAGCTCGATCTCGACCCAGCCCAGCAGGCGTTCGGATTCGGCCGGCACGGCATCGGTGGCCAGGTCGCGATGGTGGCCGAACACCGGCATCAGGTAGCGTGTGGCGTCATTGCCGCTGCGCTGCAGCAGCTGGGTGCCGCTGCCGCCGCTGGGTGGCTGGTTGAGCATGCTCGGGCCGGCGTGGGCCAGGCGCGTGCGGTCCGGGGCCAGGAAGGCGACCGCACGCACATCGGCCTGCTCCAGGGTTTGTGCGGCAATGCGCTCAAGTTGCGCCGGTGCCAGCTTGGCCATGGCGGGCGCGGCCAGCGGCGCCAGTTGCTCGGCGATCATCTTGCCGCGTTGCAGCAGCTGGGTGCGCAGGTCGTTCTGTTGCAGCCAGGTGAAGTAACTACCCAGCACCAGGGCCATCAGGCCGGCGGGCAGCAGGGCCAGCAGCAGGACCCGGCTGCGAATTCCCAAGCGATCGAGCACACTCGCCTCCTGTCATGTGCCTGGACGCCGTCAAGCGATGACGGCCAAGCCGGGAAGTTACTCCGCCTGCCGCGCTATTGCACCTCTTTAGTACGTGTTTTGCGCCCTTGCAGGGGCATTGGTCGCAGGGCGGTTGCCTGGCGGGCGCTGGATACTCAATAATTGCGCAATTGAGAATGCATGGCAGTTGCCAATGAATCCTGTAGCTATTCACAACTCCAATATCCTCGCCATCGAGGATGACCCGGTCCTCGGTGCCTACCTGCACGAAGAGCTGCAGCGCGGCGGCTTCCAGGTGACCTGGTGCCGCAATGGCCTGGAGGGCCTGGAAACGGCGGGGCGCCACGCTTTTGACGTGGTGCTCATGGACATCCTGCTGCCCGGGCTCAACGGCCTGGATGCCCTCGCGCAGTTGCGCAAGCGCAGCGCCACGCCGGTGATCCTGATGTCGGCGCTGGGCGCCGAGGCCGACCGCATCAGCGGCTTCCAGCGCGGTGCCGACGACTACCTGCCCAAGCCGTTCAGCATGGCCGAGCTGCAGGTACGCATCGAGGCCATCCTGCGCCGCGTCGCCCTCGAGCGGCGCCATCAAGCCCCGCAGGCGCGCGCCGGCAGCGGCGAACTGCAATACGACGAGGCACTGTGCGACGTGCGCCTGGAGGGTCGCCTGGCCGGCCTGACTCCCAGCGAATACCGCCTGCTCGACATCCTCAACCGCAACCTCGACGAAGTGCTGAGCAAGCCGTTCCTCTACCAGCAAGTGCTGCAGCGAGGCTATTCGCGGCATGACCGCAGCCTGGACATGCACGTCAGCCAGATCCGCCGCAAGCTCAAGGGTATCGGCTATCACGAACGGCAGATCCGCACCGTGTGGGGCAAAGGCTACGTACTCAGCGCCAGCGAGGCGGAGTGACCCATGCTCGACCGCCACTCGCTGTTCTGGAAGCTGGCGATCCTGCTGGTGGGCTTCTGCCTGCTGATGATCGGCCTCAGCTACACCTGGGGCCGGCACATGGAAACCCAGAACGCCTTCCTCTCGGAACCGGCGCGGCAGGCCTTGCGTGGCTACGCTGCCGAGGCCGAGCAGGCCTTGCGCAGTGGTGGGCGGGCAGGGCTGGACCGTTGGGTGGCGGCGATGCACCAGCGCGAACGCGGCTGGGTTGGCGTGCTCGACCTCAACCTGCGGCCGCTGGACAGCGCCAGCCTCGACCCGCAGATCATGCAGCGGCTGACCCGCCTGCGCGGTGTCGACTGGCCGATGAGCCGGCGCAGCGTCGAGCAGCCGTGGCTGCGCATACCGTTCCCGGGGGCTCCGGAGCAGGGCCTGCTGGTGATCGAACTGCCGCAGCGCTTCAACCCCGGGCAGTATCGGATGCTGTGGCGCATCGTCACCAACGGCATCATCCCCGGTCTGTTCACCCTGCTGTTGTGCGTGGGCCTTTACCGCATGCTGATCGTGCCGTTGAACCAGTTGCGCGAGCAGGCCAATGCCTGGCGCGCCGACCAGTTGTCGGCTCGCCTCGACCCACGCACTATCGCCCGGCATGACGAGTTGGGCGAACTGGCCCGGGCCTTCGACCAGATGGCCGAGCGGCTGCAGGGCACGGTAGCCATGCAGCAGCAGTTGCTGCGTGACCTGTCCCACGAAATGCGTACGCCACTCAGCCGGCTGCGGGTGGCCTGCGATGGCGAAACCGACCTGCAGCGCCTGCGTGAACGCCTGACGCGGGAGGTGGACTGCATGCAGCAGCTGGTCGAGGACACCCTGCAACTGGCCTGGCAGGACGCCGAGCGTGCGCCGATGAACCTGGAGCCGATCGAGGTGCAGGCGCTGTGGGAGCTGCTGGCCGAGAATGCCAGCTATGAAAGCGGCTGGTCGCTGGCGCGGCTGCGCTGCGAAGTACCGGCCGACTGCTGGGTGCAGGGTAACCTGAACCACCTGGCCCAGGCGCTGGAGAACCTGTTGCGCAATGCCATTCGTCATTCGCCGGACGATGGTGTGGTGCGCCTCGGTGGGCAGCGTGAAGGCGGGTATTGGCGGTTGTGGCTGGAAGACGAAGGCGGAGGCGTGGCTGAAGAAGACCTGGAGCGGATCTTTGCACCGTTCTCGCGGCTGGACGGTTCGCGGCCCGGGGATGGCGGTTTCGGCCTGGGGCTGAGCATTGCCCGCAGTGCCATCCAGCGCCAGGGTGGCACCTTGTGGGCGCAGAATGGCAAACGCGGGCTGCGGTTGTGGATGAGATTGCCGTTACATGTGCCGGCCCCTTCGCGGGCACGCCCGCTCCCACAGGTACAGCATTTATCTTGAATGCAGCGCAATCCCTGTGGGAGCGGGCAAGCCCGCGAAGAGGCCGGCACAGGTCACACCGATATAGCTTGTAGCTATATTGACCACAGATTGCGTGATATGGCCGGGAAGGGTTTGCCGGTATGATAGGCACCCCTGCCGTCCGGATTGTGAAATACGCCATGACCTTGCAGTACCCAACCATCGCCGATTGCGTCGGCAATACGCCCCTGGTTCGCCTGCAGCGTATCGCTGGCGAAACCAGCAACACCCTCCTGCTCAAGCTCGAAGGTAACAATCCCGCCGGCTCGGTGAAGGACCGCCCGGCACTGTCGATGATCACCCGCGCCGAACTGCGTGGCCAGATCAAGCCCGGCGACACCCTGATCGAAGCCACCTCCGGCAACACCGGCATCGCCCTGGCGATGGCTGCGGCGATCAAGGGCTACAAGATGATCCTGATCATGCCCGACAACTCCACCGCCGAGCGCAAGGCCGCCATGACCGCCTACGGCGCCGAGCTGATCCTGGTGACCAAGGAGGAGGGCATGGAAGGCGCCCGTGACCTGGCCGAGAAGCTGCAGGCCGAAGGCCGCGGCCTGGTGCTGGACCAGTTCGCCAACGGCGACAACCCCATCGCCCACTACAACAGCACCGGCCCCGAGATCTGGCAGCAGACCCAGGGCACCATCACTCATTTCATCAGCTCCATGGGTACCACCGGCACCATCATGGGCTGCTCGCAGTACCTCAAGGAACAGAACCCGGCGGTGCAGATCGTCGGCCTGCAACCAATGGAAGGCTCGGCCATTCCGGGCATCCGCCGCTGGCCCGAGGAATACCTGCCGAAAATCTTCGACGCCAGCCGCGTCGACCGCGTGGTCGACATGTCGCAGCAGGAAGCCGAGGAAACCACCCGTCGCCTTGCCCGTGAAGAGGGCATTTTCTGCGGCGTGTCTTCCGGTGGTGCGGTCGCGGCCATGCTGCGCCTGTCCCGCGAGGTGGAAAATGCCACGATGGTCGCGATCATCTGCGACCGTGGCGATCGTTACCTGTCTACCGGCCTGTTCGACCCGAGCTAAATGTCCAAGAAGAAAAGCAACAGCGGCCTGCGCTTCCAGCCGGCCGGCGGCAACCGCAGCCCCCAGGTCCCGGTGGGCAAGAAGCAGCGCCTGGAAATCGAGCGCCTGGCCGGTGACGGCAGGGGCATTGCCTTCCACGAAGGGCGCACCTGGTTCGTCAGTGGCGCCCTGGCCGGCGAGGCCGTGGAGGCGCGGGTGCTCAATGCCCGCGGCAAAGTGGTCGAGGCCCGCCTTGAGCGCCTGCTGCAGGCCAGCCCCGAGCGCCGTCAAGCACCATGCCGGTATTACGAGCGCTGCGGTGGCTGCAACCTGCAGCACCTGCCGCACGAAGCGCAGCTGGCGCTCAAGCAGCGCACCCTGGCCGAGCAGCTGCAGCGGGTGGCCGGCGTGCAGCCCGAGGAATGGGCCGCACCGCTGAGCGGGCCGGAGTTCGGCTACCGGCGCCGCGCCCGCGTGGCCGTGCGCTGGGACGCCAAGGCGCGCCAGCTGGAGGTCGGCTTCCGCGCCGAAGCCAGCCAGGACATCATTGCCATCGACGATTGCGCGGTGCTGGTACAGCCCTTGCAATCGATTCTGCGCCACTTGCCGACCGTGCTGCGCTCGCTGAGCAAGCCGCAGGCGCTGGGCCATGTGGAACTGTTCAGCGGCACTGCCGAGGCGCTGCTGGTGCGCCATGTCGCGCCGTTGCCGGCTGAAGACCTGGCCAGGCTGCAGGCATTCTGCGAGCAGGCCAATGCCCAGCTGTGGCTGCAGGGCGAAGGTGAGCCGGCGCCAGTGGACCCGGCCGCGCAACTGGGCTTTGCCCTGGCGCCCTGGCAGCTGGAACTGGCCTGGCGCCCAGGTGACTTCGTGCAGGTGAATGCCCAAGTCAACACGGCGATGATCGAGCAGGCCCTGGCCTGGCTGGCACCCCAGGCCGACGAGCGCGTGCTGGACCTGTTCTGCGGCCTGGGCAACTTCGCCCTGCCGCTGGCCCGCCAGGCGCGCGAGGTGGTAGCTGTGGAAGGTGTGCAGGCCATGGTCGATCGGGCCGCGGCCAATGCCCGGAACAACAATGTGCATAACGCACGGTTTTTTCAGGCCGATTTATCGCAGCCTTTGGCGGGCGCCGGATGGGCCGCCGAGGGCTTTTCTGCGGTACTCTTGGATCCACCGCGCGACGGTGCTTTCGAGGTGGTGCAAGGCATCGCCCGCCTCAAGGCCAGAAGGCTGGTCTATGTATCGTGCAACCCGGCCACGCTGGCGCGAGACGTCCAGGTGCTGGTCGGCCAGGGGTACCGGTTAAAAAGGGCCGGGATTCTCGACATGTTTCCTCAGACGGCGCATGTCGAGGCCATGGCGTTATTCGAAGCGGGCTAGCTGACTGGCCCCTTGGTGCGGCTTTCACGGAAGGGTGGCCGCACGGTGATTGCCAGCGCACCCGCGTGGTGCGCTGTATGGAAAGGTAAAACAAAGATGGTACAGGTGAGAGTGCACCAGCCGGTCAACACTGACGGCAGTATCAATCTCGAAGCATGGTTGGACCATGTGGTAAGCGTCGATTCGGCACTGGATCGCGCAGCGCTGAAAGAGGCCTGCGAGTTTGCCCATGAGGTCGAGAAAAAGGGCAACCCGGCCAAGCATTCCTGGGCGGACGGTACGTCCAGCTTCCAGGCGGGCCTGGAGATCGCCGAAATCCTCGCCGACCTCAAGCTCGACCAGGATTCCCTGGTGGCGGCGGTCATCTACCGCTCGGTGCGCGAGGGCAAGGTGACCCTGGCCGAGGTCAGCCAGCGCTTTGGCCCGGTGGTGTCCAAGCTGATCGACGGTGTGCTGCGCATGGCCGCCATCAGCGCCAGCCTCAGCCCGCGCCAATCGCTGGTGCTGGGTTCGCAGGCGCAGGTCGAGAACCTGCGCAAGATGCTCGTGGCCATGGTCGACGACGTGCGCGTGGCACTGATCAAGCTGGCCGAGCGTACCTGCGCGATCCGTGCGGTCAAGGCCGCCGACGACGAGAAACGCCTGCGTGTCGCGCGCGAGGTGTTCGACATCTATGCGCCGCTGGCCCACCGCCTGGGTATCGGCCACATCAAGTGGGAGCTGGAAGACCTGTCCTTCCGCTACCTCGAACCCGACCAGTACAAACAGATTGCCAAGCTGCTGCACGAGCGCCGGCTGGACCGCGAGCGCTTCATCAGCGAGGTGATGAACCAGCTGCAGAACGAGCTGCTGGCCACTGGCGTCAAGGCCGACATCAGCGGCCGGGCGAAACATATCTATTCGATCTGGCGCAAGATGCAGCGCAAAGGCCTGGAATTCAGCCAGATCTACGACGTGCGCGCGGTCCGCGTGCTGGTGCCGGAAATCCGCGACTGCTACACCGCGCTGGGCATCGTGCATACCCTGTGGCGGCATATCCCCAAGGAGTTCGACGACTACATCGCCAACCCCAAGGAGAACGGCTATCGCTCGCTGCACACCGCGGTGATCGGCCCCGAGGGCAAGGTGCTGGAAGTGCAGATCCGTACCCACGGCATGCACGAGGAAGCCGAGCTTGGGGTTTGCGCCCACTGGCGTTACAAGGGCACCGACGTCAAGTCCAGTTCCAACCATTACGAAGAGAAGATCTCCTGGCTGCGCCAGGTGCTGGAGTGGCACGAAGAGTTGGGCGACATCGGTGGCCTGGCCGAGCAGCTGCGGGTCGACATCGAGCCGGACCGGGTCTACGTGTTCACCCCGGACGGCCACGCCATCGACTTGCCAAAGGGTGCCACGCCGCTGGACTTCGCCTACCGCGTGCACACCGAAATCGGCCACAACTGCCGCGGCGCCAAGATCAACGGGCGCATCGTGCCGCTCAACTACAGCCTGCAGACCGGCGAGCAGGTCGAGATCATCACCAGCAAGCATGGCAACCCCAGCCGTGACTGGTTGAACTCCAACCTGGGGTACGTCACCACCTCGCGGGCGCGGGCCAAGATCGTGCACTGGTTCAAGCTGCAGGCGCGCGACCAGAACGTCGCTGCCGGCAAGACCTTGCTCGAACGCGAGCTCAGCCGCCTGGGCCTGCCGCAGGTGGATTTCGAGCGCCTGGCCGAGAAGACCAACGTCAAGACGGCCGAGGACATGTTCGCCTCGCTCGGTGCTGGCGACCTGCGCCTGGCGCACCTGGTCAACGCCGCCCAGCAGTTGCTGGAGCCCGAGCGCATCGAGCAGATCGAACTGGTACCGCGCAAGCCTACCGGGCCGCGTACCGGCAAGCGTGGCGACATCCAGATCCAGGGCGTCGGCAACCTGCTGACGCAGATGGCTGGCTGCTGCCAGCCGCTGCCGGGTGACGCCATCGTCGGCTACATCACCCAGGGCCGCGGCGTGAGCATCCACCGCCAGGACTGCGCCTCGGTGCTGCAGTTGGCGGGCAAGGAGCCGGAGCGCATGATCCAGGTCAGCTGGGGGCCGATCCCGGTGCAGACCTACCCGGTCGACATCGTCATCCGTGCCTACGACCGCCCGGGCTTGCTGCGCGATGTGTCGCAAGTGCTGCTGAACGAGAAGATCAACGTGCTGGCGGTGAACACCCGCTCGAACAAGGAAGACAACACCGCGCTGATGTCGCTGACCATCGAGATTCCAGGCCTGGATGCGCTGGGGCGCCTGCTGGGGCGGATCTCGCAGTTGCCGAACATCATCGAGACGCGGCGTAATCGTACCCCTTGAGACCGCGGTGCCTGCTTCGCGGGCTTGCCCGCTCCCACAGGCAAGATGCAGATTTCGAAACCTGCATGCATCCTGTGGGAGCGGGCAAGCCCGCGAAGAAGCCACCACCGAAGGACCTGCCTGAATGACCTACACCCTCGAAGACCTGCTGCACCTCATGGCCCGCCTGCGCGACCCGCAGTACGGATGCCCGTGGGACCTGAAGCAGAACTACGCGAGCATCGTCCCGCACACCATCGAAGAGGCCTACGAGGTTGCCGACACCATCGAGCGTGGCGACTTCGAGCACCTGCAAGGTGAGCTGGGCGACCTGCTGTTCCAGGTGGTCTACTACAGCCAGCTGGCCCGCGAGGAAGGGCGTTTCGAGTTCGACGGCGTGGTCGACAGCATCACCCGCAAGCTCATTCGCCGTCACCCGCATGTATTCCCCACCGGCGAGCTGTACGCGCCGGTGGACACCCCCAGCCTGAGCGAGGCCCAGGTCAAGTCACGCTGGGAAGAAATCAAGGCTGAAGAGCGCGCGGAAAAGAGCCAGCCCGAACAGCTGTCGCTGCTCGACGACGTACCAGCGGCATTGCCGGCGTTGTCGCGGGCAGCCAAACTGCAAAAGCGCGCAGCCACGGTCGGTTTCGACTGGCCTGCGGCATTGCCGGTGCTGGACAAGGTCCGCGAAGAGCTGGATGAATTGCTGCAGGCCATGGCCGACGGTGATGCCGATGCGCTCGAGGATGAAATCGGCGACCTGCTGTTTGCTGCCGTCAACCTGGCCCGCCACCTCAAGCATGACCCGGAACACGCCCTGCGCCGTGCCAATCGCAAGTTCGAGCGGCGTTTCCGCTTCATCGAACAGGCATTGCGCGACAGTGGCCGACCCATCGAAGATTGTAACCTTGACGAACTGGATGCCCTTTGGGGTGAAGCCAAACGTCAGGAAAAGAACCTGCCCAGCTGCGGCTGAGCTGTTGCATAAGTGAGTGAACATTCATGAGCCTTTCCCTTCGCGACCAACTGCTCAAAGCCGGTCTGGTCAACCAGAAACAGGTTTCCCAGGCCAACAAGGCCGAGAAGAAACAGAAACGCCTGGAGCACAAAGGCCAGGTCGAGGTGGACGACAGCCAGCAGCGCTTGGCCAAGGAAGCCATGGCCGAGAAAGCCAAGCGTGACCAGGAACTGAACCGCCAGCAGCAGGAAAAAGCCGAGCAGAAGGCCCGCGCCGCGCAGATCAAGCAGTTGATCGAAGCGACTCGCCTGCCGAAGCTGAACACCGAGGACTACTACAACTTCGTCGACGACAAGAAGGTCAAGCGCATTGCCGTCAATGCCCTGATGCGGACCAAGCTGAGCAATGGCGCGCTGGCCGTGGTGTCGTTTGCCGGCGGTTACGAGGTGATCCCTCGTGAGGCGGCGGTGAAGATCCAGGAGCGCGACCCCAACCGTATCCTGTTGCTGAATACCCATGTCGAGGAAGCGGACGAGGACGACCCGTACGCGGCCTACAAGATCCCTGATGATCTGATGTGGTAACCACGAAAAACCCCGCCTTGGCGGGGTTTTTCATTTGAAGATGGGTCATTGCGTGGCGCGCTGGTTTTCCAGGTTTTCCAGCTCTGTACGGTACTGGTGTGCTTCATGTTCGTTGTGGAACATCCCCACCAGCTGGCCTTGTTGGTGCACATCCCAGATCCGCACACCAGCGGTCAGGGCTTCGTGGGACATTTTCGATTCGTCGCGTTCGGTTACTTGGACTGTCATCGTTAAACTCCACTGCTTCAGTTGGCTGCGACACTGTGTCGCACAACCTCTTTATAGAGTTTGTTAGCAGGCTAAGTAAATAAAACCGGCATGAAACAAGTTTCATGGAAGCTGAAAGGTGTATTGCCTGGGCTGGCCCTATCGCTGGCAAGCCAGCTCCCACAGGTACTGCACAGGGGCCCAGGCTCTGAGGTCCCTGTGGGAGCTGGCTTGCCGGCGATAGGGCCGGTACAGGCAGGCCAGAAACGTCAGGCAGAAAAAAGCCCCGCACAAGGCGGGGCTTCGGGTACTGCGGGCAGCGCTGGCTCAGTTGCCCTTCACCGGCTTGCCATCGACCGTGCCATCCTGCAGCACGATCACGTATTCCTTGCCATCAGTCTCGACCTGGCGCAGTTGCACCAGCAGGTAGTCCCAGTTCTTGGCGAACCACAGCTCGGTGATGCGCTTGCTCTGGCTTGGGTCGCGCACGCGCTCGACCTTCACCGCATCGACCTGGCCGGTCTTGGTAGTGACCTTTTCGGTGCCCAGCACGCGGAAGTCGTAGGTGTCGATCTCGTCACCGTCGACCACCTGGTAGGTCATGCTCTTCTTGCCGGCGGCCACGTCATGCTGCAGGGCCAGCTGGTAGGACGACTTGTCCAGCACGCCACGGTTCAGCGGCAGGCTGATGGCATCGCCACGGTCGCTGCCGGTGACCTTCTTGCTGTTCCAGTCGAAGGTCAGGTCGACCTTCTTGGCCTTGCCCAGACCGCCACGCTCGAAGTGATACTTCTGCGGCAGCAGCGTGTCATTGTCCAGGCGCAGGGTGCTTTGCTCGGTCAGGCTGGCGATCATCATGGAAGCCTTGAAGTTAAGGTCCCAGGTACCGTTGGCATTCTTGACCAGGCTGCGCTCGGCGGTGCCGCTCATGGGCAGTTGCTTCCAGTCTGCGGTATAGCTGGCCGAGAAAGGCTTCAGATCAGCTGCCTGGAGGGGCAGGGCGAGCACGGTGAGAGCCAAGAGCAGGGCGCGACGCATAAATTCTCCTAGGATCGAATCAAGTGACCGCTGGCCGCCAGTGGCTGGCCATCCAGTAATGCACCCTGTTCGCCAAGGCGCAAGCGCCCTTCGGCGAACCAGCGCACCGCCAGCGGGTAGATCAGGTGTTCCTGGCGGTGTACCCGCTGGGCCAGGCTTTCGACGGTGTCGTCAGACACCACCGGTACCACAGCCTGTACGACCAGTGGGCCGCCATCGAGTTCCTCAGTCACGAAGTGTACGCTGCAGCCGTGTTCGGCGTCGCCTGCCTCCAGCGCCCGGCGGTGGGTATGCAGGCCCTTGTACTTGGGCAGCAGCGACGGGTGGATGTTGAGCAGGCGGCCCTGGTAGTGGCGCACGAAGTCGCCACTGAGGATGCGCATGAAACCGGCCAGCACCACCAGGTCCGGGGCGAAAGCGTCGATGCGCGCCATCAGCGCGGCATCGAAGGCTTCACGGCCGTCGAACTGGGTGTGCTCGAGTACGACGCTGTCGATGCCGGCCGCCGCGGCGCGTTGCAGGCCGTAGGCATCGGCGCGGTTGGAAACCACCGCACGGATGCGCACCGGGCTGTCCTGGCCTTGGCAGCTGTCGATCAGGGCTTGCAGGTTGCTGCCGGAACCCGACAGCAGTACCACTACATTGCAGGTCTTGCTTGGCATCAGTGTGCCTTGAGGTTCTGCAGCTCGACCTGGGCAGCGCCCTCGGCGGCTTCGGCGATGTGGCCGATCACCCATGGCTGCTCGCCAGCGGCGCGCAGTTCGTTCAGGGCAGCTTCTACCTGATCCTGGGCCACGCAGATGACCATGCCGACGCCGCAGTTCAGCACGCGGTGCATTTCATGCTCGTCGACGTTGCCTTTTGCCTGCAGGAAGTCGAACACCGCCGGGCGCTGCCAGCTGGCCACGTCGATGACCGCCTGGGCGTTGGCCGGCAGTACGCGCGGGATGTTGTCCAGCAGGCCGCCACCGGTGATGTGGGCCATGGCCTTGACCGCGCCGGTGTTCTTGATCAGTTGCAGCAGCGGCTTGACGTAGATGCGGGTCGGCGCCATCAGCAGGTCGGTCAGCGGCTTGCCGTCCAGCTGGGTGTTCTCGATGTCGGTGGCGGACACTTCGAGGATCTTGCGGATCAGCGAGTAGCCGTTGGAGTGCGGGCCCGAGGACGGCAGGGCGATCAGTGCGTCGCCGGTGGCAACCTTGGAGCCGTCGATGATCTCGGCCTTTTCCACCACGCCGACGCAGAAGCCGGCCAGGTCGTAGTCTTCGCCCTCGTACATGCCAGGCATTTCGGCGGTTTCACCACCGACCAGCGAGCAGCCGGCCAGTTCGCAACCGGCACCGATGCCGGTGACCACGGTGGCGGCCACGTCGACGTTCAGTTTGCCGGTGGCATAGTAGTCGAGGAAGAACAGCGGCTCGGCGCCGCACACTACCAGGTCGTTGACGCACATGGCGACCAGGTCCTGGCCGATGCTGTCGTGCTTGTTCAGGTTCAGTGCCAGGCGCAGCTTGGTGCCGACGCCGTCGGTGCCGGAGACCAGCACCGGCTGCTTGTAGCCGGCCGGGATCTCGCAGAGGGCGCCGAAGCCGCCCAGGCCACCCATGACTTCAGGGCGTGCGGTGCGTTTTGCCACGCCCTTGATGCGTTCGACCAGTGCTTCGCCGGCGTCGATGTCTACACCGGCGTCCTTGTAGCTCAGGGAGGGTTGCTTGCTCATTGATCCAGGCCTTTAGGAGGGAGGGATTCTTAAAAACGACCATGACGGCCAAGGCCGGCTGGTAAGCGGCGGCTGCCTGAAACGTCAGTGGTCTGTGAAGGCGCGCGATTTTATCAGGGTTGCCGGGCAGCGGCCATCCTCAGGCCGACGGGCAGGTGCCGAAACCATTAAAAAAACATCCTTTCACGGGCCGCGACTGGTTGCCGCGCGGGTGGCTGTATAAGGTATAGGAAAGGTGGCAGGCAGAAATGCCCGGTGCCACGGAGCATTTCTTGCCCGTGGCGGTCACAGCCTGCAGGCAGCGCCCCGTCGCTCCATGTGTTCTGGACAGGAATCCTCCATGCGTCTCTTCAATATTCTGGCAGTCGGTTGCCTGGCCCTGATCTCGGCCACTGCGCAGGCTGAAAGTGTCTCCGGCCTGTACCAGGTGCGCGAACCGGTATCCGGGCAGGGCGCCGAAGCCCGTGCCGCGGCTACCGCCCAGGCCCTCGATACCCTGGTAACGCGCCTGACCGGCGACCCCAAGGCAGCGCAAAGCCCGGCATTGGCCGGGCTGCGCAAGGACCCGCAGCAAATCATCAACCAGGTCGCCAGCGAAGCCGGGCCACCCGAGTCGGTGCTGGTCGAGTTCGACCCTGGGAGTACCGAACGGGCCTTGCGCAAGGCCGGCCTGGCCTTG
The DNA here is from genome assembly GCF_002453565.1 of Pseudomonas sp. UBA6753. NCBI lineage: Bacteria > Pseudomonadati > Pseudomonadota > Gammaproteobacteria > Pseudomonadales > Pseudomonadaceae > Pseudomonas > Pseudomonas sp. UBA6753. The sequence goes on from NZ_DKHD01000036.1 coordinate 61,848, forward strand.
TGGGGCAGCAACCGCCCCTCGATCCTGGGCTGGTGGCTGAACGACAGTGCCGAAGGCAGCAACCTGGTCGGTGATGGCCAGGCCAGCGCCCAACCCCTGCGCCGCGCCGCGCAGCACCGTGGCCTGCCGTTGCGCCTGCCGCTGGCCGACCTGCAGGAGCAACTGGTGGCCAATGCCGAGCAGATCGAAGGCAGTGACCCTGCGGCGCTGCGCGAAGCCTCAGGGCGCTACGGCGCCGATGCCTTGCTGGCGGTGCATGCCCGGGAAGCCGACGGCAAGTGGCAGGGCAAATGGCAGCTGTGGCTGGGCGACCAGCGTGAACAAGGCACTGCCGAAGGTGCCGACCCGGCAGCACTGGCCGACGCCGTGATGCTGGCGCTCAGCAGCCGCCTGGCGCCGCGCTACGTCACCCGCCCGGGCGCCAGCAGCCAGTTGCAGGTGCAAGTGCAGGGGATGAACCTGCAGCGCTACGCCGAGCTGGCCCGCGTGCTCGAACCCTTTGGCCCGCGCCTGCAGATGGCCGAAGGCAGCACCCTGACCTACGGCGTGACCGCCAACCGCGAACAGCTGCGCGCCCAGCTTGGCCTGGCCAAGCTGCAGGAAGTACCGGTAGAGCAGGCGCCCGCTGTGCAGCCCCCTCCAGCTCCGGCAGACGGTGCCGGCGCTGGGCAAGCAGTGCCGGCCCAGCCAGCACCCAAGCCGTTCGACGGTTTGCGTTTTCGCTGGTAAGGGGAGCACACCGTGACCGACGTACGTCGTTGGATCTGGCTGGGCGTTGCCCTGCTGGTCGCCGTGCTGCTTTACAGCCTGCACAATATTCTTACCCCGTTCCTGGTCGGCATCCTGCTGGCCTACCTGGCCGACCCGCTGGTCGACCGCCTGGAGCGCCTGGGGCTGTCGCGCACCTGGGGCGTGGTGGTGGTTTTCGGCCTGTTTACCTTGCTGTTGCTGGCCTTGCTGCTGGTATTGGTGCCGCTGCTGGCCAAGCAGCTGGTGCGCCTGTACGAACTGGCACCGCAGATGCTCGACTGGCTCGAGCACGTGGCGCTGCCCTGGGTGCAGAGCCGCCTGGGCCTGGCTGACGGCTTCTGGAAGTTCGACAAGATCAAGGCCGCCATCGGCACGCACATGGGCCAGACCACCGATATCGTCGGCGTGCTGCTGTCCCATGCCACTGCATCGAGCCTGGCGCTGATGGCCTGGCTGGCCAACATGGTGCTGATCCCGGTGGTGGGCTTCTATCTGCTACGCGACTGGGACCTGATGATGGCCAAGCTGCGTGGCCTGTTGCCGCGCCATCGTGAGCCGCAAGTGATGGGCCTGGCGGGCGAATGCCATGAAGTGCTTGGGGCGTTCGTGCGCGGGCAATTGATGGTGATGGTGGCCCTGGGCATCATCTATTCGGCCGGGCTGATGCTGGTGGGGCTGGAGCTGGGGCTGCTGATCGGCATGCTCGCCGGGCTGGCTGCCATCGTGCCGTACATGGGCTTCATCATCGGCATCGGCGCGGCCTTGGTGGCGGGCCTGTTCCAGTTCGGTGGCGACCTGTACCCGATGCTGGGCATCGTCGCGGTGTTCATGGTCGGGCAGGCGCTGGAAGGCATGGTGCTGACCCCGCTGCTGGTCGGCGACCGTATCGGCCTGCACCCGGTGGCGGTGATTTTCGCGATCCTGGCCGGCGGTGAGCTGTTCGGCTTTACCGGGGTGTTGCTGGCGCTGCCGGTGGCGGCGGTGATCATGGTGCTGCTGCGGCATGTACATGACCTGTACAAGGAATCGGACATGTATGCCGGGGATATCGACCCGGAGTTGTGATCCCGGGGCGCGTTGCGGCCCTTCGCGGGCTTGCCCGCTCCCACAGGTGTGTCGCTGAGGCCATGATTTACGCGCCCCCTGTGGGAGCGGGCAAGCCCGCGAAGGGCTGCAAAGCAGCCCCAAAACAGCCAAAAAAAATCGCAACTCGTTGATTTTACTTGTGCTATCCGCTGCCGTGATTGTGCGCCCCGCGCTGCGGGTATAGACTTTGCACATTGTTCACCAAAGGCCCCCTGCGGTCCTGTCGACCGCCCGCGAGCATGAAACCACCGATCCAGTTGCCCCTGGGTGTGCGCCTGCGCGATGACGCCACCTTCATCAACTACTATCCGGGCGCCAATGCTGCGGCATTGGGCTACGTCGAGCGGCTATGCGAAGCCGACGCCGGCTGGACCGAGAGCCTTATCTACCTGTGGGGCAAGCAAGGTGTTGGCCGTACCCACCTGCTACAGGCCGCCACCCATCGCTTCCAGCAACGCGGCGAGCCAGCCGTCTACCTGCCGCTGGCGCAATTGCTCGATCGTGGCGTAGGGCTGCTCGACTACCTGGCCCAGTACGAACTGGTGTGCATCGACGACCTGCACGTGATCGCCGGCAAGGCTGACTGGGAAGAGGCCATGTTCCACCTGTTCAACCGCCTGCGTGACAGCGGCCGGCGCCTGCTGCTGGCTGCCTCGGCATCGCCGCGCGAACTGCCGATCAAGCTGCCCGACCTGAAGTCGCGGCTGACCCTGGCCCTGGTGTTCCAGATGCGTGGCCTGTCCGACGAAGACAAGCTGCGTGCCCTGCAACTGCGTGCTTCGCGCCGTGGCCTGCACCTTACCGACGAAGTCGGTCACTTCATCCTCACCCGTGGCGCACGCAGCATGAGTGCGTTGTTCGACCTGCTCGAACGTCTCGACCAGGCCTCGTTGCAGGCACAACGCAAGCTCACCATCCCGTTCCTCAAGGAAACCCTGGGTTGGTAACCCCGAAAACGCTGGGCCAGAGCGGCAAAACAAAAAAGTCACATCTTTTTCGATAAAATTTGCAAATGGCCATGATAGAGGGCATAGTTTCACCCTTCTAAAGGATTACAGACACGGTCGTGCCCATGCTGAAGCGCTTCGCACCCCTCGTGCCACTCGCACTCGTGACCCTGCTTTTTGGCTGCGCGGCCCAAGGCCCAGCTTCTCATTCAGAGCCGCAGCCCCAGGATCACTCCCCGATCGCCGCACAATCGGCGTTCAAGGCCAAAGCCTCGTCCTCGTCGGTGTTCGGCGAGCCGGAAGAGCTGGCCACCGAAGATGACCTGGAGGCTTTCTCCAGCAGCAAGCCTTATCAGTTGCCAGCTCTGGCTGACAGCATTCTCGAGCGCGGCATGTCGCTGATCGGCACCCGCTACCGCTTCGGTGGTACCTCGGAGAAGTCCGGCTTCGACTGCAGTGGTTTCATCGGCTACCTGTTCCGCGAAGAGGCGGGCGTGACCCTGCCGCGTTCCACGCGTGAAATGATCAACGTCGATGCCCCGAAAGTGGCCCGCAACAAGCTCAAGCCAGGTGACCTGCTGTTCTTCAGCACCAATGGTCGCGGCCGCGTCAGCCATGCCGGCATCTACCTGGGTGACAACCAGTTCATCCACTCCAGCAGCCGCCGCAGTGGTGGCGTGCGCATCGACAGCCTCGGTGACCGCTACTGGAGCAAGACCTTCATCGAAGCCAAGCGTGCCTTGGCCATGGCGCCGACCACCAATATCGCGCGCAACTGATAGCAAAATGATATATCCTGCCGCGGCGGCGATGCTTTGAAAAAAGCTCGCCGCCGTGCGCATTTATAGAAAGCGTCTAATCTAATTTCTCAATTCTTTTCGGCTGCGGCCCAGCGGACTCAGACAGGATGTTCTGGCCATGGTAAAGATGGCGCGCTTCGCATTTCTCTCCTTGGCAGCCTTGCTGGCTGCCTGCTCCAGCCGTGCGCCTGCGCCGGCCCCTGTGGTACAGCCGCAGGTAACCTATAGCCAGCCCAGCCCTTCGCCGATTGCCGATGACGTGCTGATGCGTGCTATCGGTCTGGTGGGCACGCCTTATCGCTGGGGCGGCAACACGCCGGACTCCGGTTTCGATTGCAGTGGCCTGATCAAGTACGTCTACCGTGATGCTGCCGGCATCAGCCTGCCGCGTTCGACGCGTGAGATGATCGTCATGCGCGCGCCAACCGTGGATGCCAAGTCGCTGCAGTCCGGTGACCTGGTGTTCTTCGCCACCAGTGGTGGCTCGCAGGTCAGCCATGCTGGCATTTATGTGGGGGAAGGGCGCTTCGTGCATGCACCTTCGAGCGGTGGCACGGTGCGCCTGGACTACCTGTCCAACAGCTACTGGGCCAAGGCTTACCTGCAGGCCAAGCGCGTCATTCCGCAAGGGCATCTGGCGCAGAACCCCTGAGGACAGGCGGGGCTTTGCTCACCCGCCAGACCACATTGCCGACATCATCGGCTACCAGCACGCCGCCACGCCCGTCGGTGATTACGCCGACCGGGCGCCCTTGGGCCTTGCCATGCTCATCCAGAAAACCGGTAAGCAGGTCTACGGGCTTGCCCGAGGGCTTTCCTGATGTGTCGAACGGCACGAAAATCACCTTGTAGCCACTGTGTGGCTTGCGGTTCCACGACCCGTGCTGGCCCACGAATGCCCCTTGTTCGAAGGGCGGTGGTAGCCCGTTCGGTTCGGCGAATGCCAGCCCCAGCGATGCCGTGTGTGGGCCCACGGCGTAGTCGGGCACCAGCGCCTGGGCTACTTTTTCAGGCGCTGGCGGTTGCACGCGCTCGTCCACGTGGCGGCCGTAGTAGCTGTAGGGCCAGCCATAGAAACCGCCGTCCTTCACGGAAGTGATGTAGTCCGGTACCAGATCGCTACCGATCTCGTCACGCTCGTTGACTGCCGTCCACAACGCGCCGCTGTGCGGCTCCCAGGCCAGGCCGTTAGGGTTGCGCAGGCCGGTGGCGAACAGGCGGTGCTGGCCGCTGGCGGGGTCCACTTCCCAGATCGCGGCGCGCCCCTGTTCCTTGTCCATACCGTTTTCGCCTACGTTGCTGTTGGAGCCGACCGTCACGAAAAGCTTCTTGCCATCGGGGCTGGCGATGACGTTCTTGGTCCAGTGGTGGTTGAGCGGCCCGCCTGGCAACTCGACTACCGGCTGGCCTTCATTGCGAATTTGCATGGCACCGGGCTCGTAGTGAAAGCGCAGCAGCCTGTCGGTGTTGGCGACGTAGAGGTCCTTGCCGACCAGGGCCATGCCGAACGGTGAGTTGAGCTCTTCGATGAAGGTCGTGCGGATTTCAGCCACGCCGTCGTGGTCGGCATCCCGTAGCAGGGTAATGCGGTTGGCGCTGGGCACGCCTGCACCTGCCCGCTTCATCACCTTCTTCATGACCCAACCGCGCAGGCCCTTGCCATCTTCGGGTTTGGGCGGGGCATTGGTTTCAGCTACCAGCACGTCGCCGTTGGGCAGCAGATATAGCCAGCGAGGGTGGTCGAGCCCGCTGGCGAACGCTTTCACCTGAGTGCCTGGTGCTGCTTCGGGCTTGACGTCCTTGGGCCAGCCCACTGCCGGGGCGATATTCACGGTGGGGAGGGTGGTCTTGACCGGAGCAGGCAGCTGGGGGGTTGGGCCACTGCCGTCGAGTACATTCAGCAGGGCGGTTTCGCCGCAGGCAGTCAGGCTGGCAGCCAATAAGCAAGGCATCAGGTGTTTCATGGGCGGCATCCTCCTAAGAAGGCCTATGGAACTGAGAGGTCGGCGACGTTCGCGGGGTTCCCAGGAACCATCCAACTGCCGTTGCCGTTGCCGTTGCCGTTGCCGTTGCCGTTGCCGTTGCCGTTGCCGTTGCTTTTGCTTTTGCTTTTGCTTCTAAGCGCGCGAGAGTTCAGGCGCCGCCGATTGCG
>NZ_DKHD01000016.1:0-20010 GCF_002453565.1 Pseudomonas sp. UBA6753
TGGACATGGTGCGCGACTCGCGCGCCTGATCCCTGTACCGGCCTCTTCGCGGGCTTGCCCGCTCCCACAGGGACTCCACCAGCTGAAGGAATGCGCTGTACCTGTGGGAGCGGGTTTACCCGCGAACACCGGCGCAGCCGGTGCCATTCACCGCGTCGCCTGCTTCGCGGGCATGCCCGCTCCCACAAGGACCCCACCAGCTGAAGGAATGCCTCCATATCTGTGGGAAAGGGTTTACCCACATGCACGGATTACATCAGGGCCTCAGGAAATCAGCTCATCGAGCTCTTCCATGCTCAGGCTATCGAGCAGCGCCAGGGATCTGGCCAACTGGTCCTGGGTGGAATCGACCAGGGGCGTCCTGGCTTCCAGTTGACGACTGAAGTCAGCCAGCACCGGGAACTCGAAGAGTTCTTTCAATTCGGCCACTACCCCCGCCTGCTCCCGGATGCGCACGATCACCGAGGTGGCCAGCAAGGAGTGCCCGCCAATCTCGAAGAAGTTGTCACCCAGGCCAACCCTCTCCAGCTTCAGCACATCGGCCCAGATCGCCGCGATCTGCTGTTCCAGATCGCTCTGCGGGGCGATGTACTCGCCCTGCGACTGGCTGGCATCCGGCTGCGGCAGGGCCTTGCGGTCCAGCTTACCGTTCGGCGTCACCGGCAGCTTGCCGAGCAGCATCAGGTGCGCCGGCACCATGTAGTCCGGCAAACCGGCCTTCAGCGCCTCGCGCAGGCTGTCGCGCAATGCGCCTTCGTCTTGCGTGCTGTCGACGGGCACCACATAGCCCACCAGCTGCTTGCCGCTTGGCCCGTCCTGGGCCAGCACCACGGCTTCTTGCACACTCGGCAGCTCCAATAGACGCGCCTCGATCTCACCCAGTTCGATACGCAGGCCGCGGATCTTCACCTGGTGGTCGATGCGCCCGGCGTAGTCGATCACGCCATTGGCGCGGTAGCGCGCCAGGTCGCCGGTGCGGTACAGGCGCCCGCCGGTGTCGCTGAACGGGTCCGGCACGAAGCGTTCGGCGGTCAGCGCCGGGCGCTGGTGGTAACCACGGGCCAGACCTACGCCGCCGAGGTACAGCTCGCCGGCACTGCCGCGCACCGCCGGTTGCAGGCTGCCTTCGAGGATGTGGGTCTTGAGGTTGTCGATCGGCCGGCCGATCGGCACGCTGATGCTTTCGTCCGGCTGGCAGGTCCAGTGGGTCACATCGATCGCCGCTTCGGTCGGGCCGTACAGGTTGTACAGGCCCGCCGCCGGCAGGCGTTGCAGGGTCTGGCGGGCCAGTTCGGCTGGCAACGCTTCACCACTGCACACCACACGCTTGAGGCTGATGCAGCTTTCGACTGCTTCGTGGGTCATGAACGCCTGCAGCATCGACGGCACGAAATGCAGCGTGCTGATGCCGTGGTGGTTGATGGTTTCGACCAGCAACTGCGGGTCGCGGTGCGCGCCGGGCTGGGCCATGACCAGGCGCGCGCCGGTCATCAGCGGCCAGAAGAACTCCCACACCGACACGTCGAAGCTGAACGGGGTTTTCTGCAGCACGCTGTCGCTGGCGTCCAGGTGGTAGGCCTTCTGCATCCAGCACAGGCGGTTGACCAGCGCCTGATGGCTGTTGCCAGCGCCCTTCGGGCGACCAGTGGAGCCGGAGGTGTAGATCACGTAGGCGAGGTTCAGCGGGGCCACGTCGATGTTCGGGTTGGCATCGCTGTAGCCGCCGAAGTTCTCGGTGTCCAGGTCCAGGCTGCGCAGGCCGGCCGGGATCGGCAGGGCTTCGTGCAGGTGCGACTGGGTCAGCAGCAAGGCGATGCCGCTGTCCTCGAACATGTAGCTCAGGCGGTCCTGGGGATATTCCGGGTCCAGCGGCACATAGGCGCCGCCGGCCTTCACGATACCCAGCAAGCCGACGACCATCTCCAGGCTGCGCTCCATGGCGATGCCCACCAGCACGTCCGGGCCCACGCCCTGCTCGCGCAGCTTGTGCGCCAGCTGGTTGCTACGGCGGTTGAGCTCGGCATAGCTCAGGGTCTGCTCGCCAAACGCCAGCGCCGGGGCATCCGGGGTGGCGAACACCTGGGCCTCGATCAGCTGGTGAATGCTGTGCTCGTCCGGGTACGGCGCCTGGGTTTCGTTCCAGCCTTCGACCATCTGTCGCTGTTCTGGCAGCCCTAGCATTGGCAGCTCGCCAATCACCGCGTCAGCATTCTCCACCAGCGCCTGCAGCAGGTTGGCAAAGTAGCCAGCCAGGCGGCCAATGCTCTCGTCGCTCCACAGCGCACGGTCATGGCTGTACTGCATCGACAGCGTGGTGCCCAGTTCCACCACCAGGGTCAGCGGGTAGTTGGTCTGCTCCTGCACGGTCACATCGCCGAAGCGCAGGCCACCGGGCGCGCCCTGTTGCAGCGCCTCGGCCACCGGGTAGTTCTCGAACACCAGGATGCTGTCGAACAAGGCGTCACCGCCCTGCCCCGCCCAGCGCTGCACATCGTACAGAGGGGTGTGCTCGAACTCGCGCACGGCCAGGTTGCCGGCCTGCACCTGGCCGATCCACTCGGCCACGGTCTGCTCGGCACGCGGGGTGCCGATCACCGGCAAGGTGTTGATGAACAGGCCGATCTGCTCCTCCACCCCCGGCAGGTCTGCCGGGCGGCCGGCGACAGTGGCGCCGAAGCACACGCTGGCCTGGCCGGTGCAGCGCTGCAACAGCAGCAGCCAGGCCGATTGCACCAGGGTGTTGACCGTGACCCGGTTGGCCCGGGCGAAGGCTTCGATGCGTGCGGTCTGCTCAGGGTCGAAGGCCAGGCGGTGGTCGCCATGACCGCTACCGCTTGTGCCTGCACTGCCGGCGATGGCCTGGGCCAGGCGGGTTGGCTCGTCCAGGGCCGCAAGCTGGGCTTTCCAGAAGGCTTTGGCAACGGCCGCGTCCTGGCCTTGCAGCCAGGCGATGTAGTCGCGGTAGTGCGTAGCCTGTGCCTGCGGCGCCAGGCCGGCATAGCGCTGCAGCACTTCGCCCAACAGGCGCGAGGTGCTCCAGCCGTCCATCAGGATGTGGTGGTTGGTGTAGATCAGGTGGTGGCGGGTATCGCCCGTGCGTACCAGTACCAGGCGCAGCAGCGGCGCGGCAGCAAGGTCGAAACCGCGCTGGCGCTCACCCTCGGCCAGGGCCTGCAATGCCTGCTCCAGCGCCGGCTGGCCACGCCAGTCATGCTCGCTGCACGGCAATTCGACGGCCTTGCGTACCACCTGTACGGCCTGCTCCAGTTCGCCCTGCAGGATGAAACCGCTGCGCAGGATGTCGTGGGCATCGAGCGTGGCCTGCCAGGCCTGGTGGAAACGCTGCACATCCAGCCCATCCACATCCACGCGCAGCTGGTTGATGTAGTTGCCGGCCTGCTGGTCGTAAAGGGTGTGGAACAACATGCCCTGCTGCATGGGTGACAGCGGGTACACATCGGCGATCTGCCCGGGCTCCAGCGGCAGGCTGTCCAGTTGCGCCTGGGTCAGTGCGGCGAGCGGGAAGTCCGACGGCGTCACGCCCTGGTGCCGCGCATCGCAGCAGTGCTCGACCAGCTCTGCCAAGGCCTGCCCGTAGGCCTGGGCCAGCTTCTCGATGGTCGCCGGGTGATGAACGTCGGCGCTGTAGGTCCACTCCAGGAACAGCTCGCCGCCGTACACCTGGCCGGTGATGCTCAGCCAGTTGCCCAGTTGTGCGCCGGCACATTGGGTACGGCCTGCGCTTTCCCCGCTCGGGGTGAACAGGGCGCCGGCCTCGGCATCGAAGCTGGCATCGAACTGGCCCAGGTAGTTGAAGGTGACACGGGCCTGGGCGGCACGCTCGAGCCGGTCACGCACTTCAGCATCGCCGAAGTAACGCAGCAAGCCGTAGCCGAGGCCTTTGTCCGGCACGCCGCGCAGTTGCTCCTTGATCGCCTTGATCGACTGGCGAAGGTCCTGGCCGGGTGTGAGGCGCACCGGGAACAGGCTGGTGAACCAGCCCACGGTGCGGCTGAGGTCGAGGTCGTCGAACAGGTCTTCGCGGCCATGGCCCTCCAGCAGTACCTGCACGTTGTCCTGTGCGCTCCACTGGCACAGCGTGCGCGCCAGCGCGGTCAGCAGCAGGTCGTTGATCTGCGTGCGGTAGGCCGCCGGGGCCTGTTTCAGCAGCTTGGCGGTACGCTCGGCATCCAGCCGTGTGGCGGCGGTACGGGCATGGGTGTTGGCCAGGCTGCCCTGCGGGTTGTCACGCGGCAGTTCGGCGTGGTCGCCGCCCAGTGCCTGCAGCCAGTAGTCGCGCTGTGCTTGCAGCGTCGGGCTGCCGGCATGGCTGGCCAGGCGCTCGGCCCAGGCCTTCACCGAGGTGGTCTTGGCGGGCAGGCTCACGGTCTGACCATTCAGCAATTGCCGGTAGGCCGCTTGCAGGTCTTCCAGCAACACCCGCCACGACACACCGTCGACCACCAAGTGATGGACCACCAGCAGCAGGCGCTGCTGGCCATCGGCGAAATCGAACAGTTCGGCACGCAGCAGCGGCCCGTGCTCCAGGTTCAGGCTGGCCTGCACCTGGTTGCCGGCGGCGTCCAGCTCATTCAGTGCGGCCAGGTTGCGCTGGCGCAGCAGTGGTGCATTGTCCAGCGGCTGGAAGCGCGCCTGCCACTGGCTTTCGCCACGGCTGAAGCGCAGGCGCAGGGCATCGTGCTGCTCGACCACGGCGCGCAGGGCTGCCTCCAGGTGTTGCACCTGAACCGGGCTGGCAGGCTTGAGCAGCACCGACTGGTTCCAATGCGCCGGCTGGGCGATCTCCATCTCGAAGAAACGCGCCTGGGCCGGCAGCAACGCCACCTCGCCGCTGGTGGCGGTGTCCACGGCTGCGGTCGCAACCGCTTGCTTGGCCTCGATGCGCTTGGCTACCTGGGCCAGCTGGGCGATGGTCTGTTGTTCGAACAACTGCTTGGGGGTGATCCTGATGCCCTGGCGTTTGGCCCGGGCGATGATCTGCAGGCTGAGGATCGAGTCGCCGCCCAGTTCAAAGAAGTTGTCGGTGCTGCCGACCTGCTCCAGCTTGAGCACATCGGCCCACACTGCGGCCAGCTTCTCCTCGATATCGCCTTGCGGCGCCACATAGCCACGGCTGACCGCGCCTGGTGCCGGCAAGGCACGCTTGTCGAGCTTGCCGTTGGCGGTCAGAGGCAGGCGCTCCAGCAGCAGTATCTGCGCCGGCACCATGTAGTCCGGCAGGCGTGCCTGCAATTGCGCCTGCAGTTGCTGCACGGTCACGCCTGCGTCGGCAACACCGTAGGCCACCAGCTGCAAGCGCTCGGCATCGCCCTCCAGTGGCAAGGCCAGTACCGCGGCCTCGTTGACACCGGGCAGGCCGGCCAGCACCCGGCCGACTTCACCTGGCTCCACGCGATAGCCACGGATCTTCACCTGGTCGTCGGCACGGCCGATGAACTCGACCAGGCCATCGGCAGTCAGCCGCGCGCGATCACCGGTGCGGTACAAGCGGGCACCACCCTCGGTCGGCACGAAGCGTTCGGCGGTCAACGCTGGCTGGCCCAGGTAGCCCTGGGCGACGCCTTGCCCGCCCAGGTAAAGCTCACCGGGCACCTGCGCCGCCAACGGGTTGAGGTAGCCATCCAGCACCTGGGCGCAGGCGTTGCCCAGCGGGCGCCCGACCGGCACCGTGCGGCAACCTGGCATCGGCTGCCCCGGCTCGAAGGTGAGCACGCCGACAGTGGTTTCGGTCGGGCCGTAGTGGTTGATGACCCGGCAGGCCGGGCGCAGTTCGCGGATTTTTTCCAACAGGCCCCAGCTGCATGCCTCACCACCCAGGATCAATGCCTCGGCGGGCAGCACATCGGCGGCGCGGGCCGCTTGCAGCAAGCCTTGCAGGTGGCTCGGCACCAGCTTGAGCACGCCGACCTGGTGCTGCGCCATGTAGCTGGCGAAGCCATCCGGGTCGAACGCCAGTTCCTGTGGCAACAGGTGCAGCAGGCGACCCGAAGCCAGGGCACCGAACAGCACGGTGTGGCCCAGGTCGGCCGCGGTGGTGGACACCATCGCCATGCTTGCCGCGGCTGGCAGTTGCAGGCGCTCCAGCACCGCCTGGGTGTAGCTGGCCAGCGCCCCGTGGCTGACTACCACGCCTTTCGGCTGGCCGGTCGAGCCCGAGGTGTAGATCAGATAGGCCGGTTGTTCGGCGGCGATAGCCACCTCGACCGGGCTGTCGCTGCAGGTTGCCCAGGCGGTGTGATCGCAGGCAATCAGCTGCACGCCGTCCAGGCCGGCGAAGTGCTGGTCGCCCGGTTCATGCAGGAGTACGGCGGCGCCACTGTCGGCAATCAGTTGTTGCAGGCGCTCCGGCGGCTGCTGGGTGTCCAGCGGCAGGTAGGCGGCGCCGGTCTTGAGCACTGCGAGCAAGGCGCCGATCCACTCGATGGAGCGCGGCAGGCACAGGGCGACGATGCTGCCGGCACCGACGCCGTGCTGGCGCAGGTAGTCGGCCAGGCGGTTGGACGCCGCCTCCAGCCCGGCCTGGGTCATGAACCGGTCACCAGCACGCACACCGCCGTGGGCCTGGCCTTGCGCCATTGCCTGGCGCCACAAAGCGAGGAAGTTGCCGTGCGGGTAGGCCTGCGTGGCCGCCGGCAGCAGCGTCGCCACTTGCGGGCAGTCGACGATCGCCTGCTGCGGGTCACGGATCAGCGCATCCAGCACCTGGCGCAGCGAAGCGGCCATGCGTTCGATGGTGGCCTGCTCGAACAGGTCGGTGGCGTAGGTGAAGTAGCCTTCGATGCCGTCGGCCTTGTCGGAGAAGTCGAACGCCAGGTCGAAGCGGGCATCGCCACCGTCACGGGCAAAGCCTTCCACCTCCAGCGCGCCCAGGCGCTTGCGCCCTGCATCGCTGGCGGCCACGTGCTGGTTGATCTTGAACTGGAACAGCGGGTTGTGGGCCAGGTTGCGCTCGGGCAGCAAGGCATCGACCAGGTGCTCGAACGGCAGTTCCTGGTGCGACTGGGCGCCGCCGATCACGTCTTTTACCTGCTCCAGCAGCGAGGCGAAGGTGGCGCGCTCGTCCACCTGCACGCGCAGCACCTGGGTGTTGATGAAGAAGCCGATCAGGCCTTCCAGCTCCTTGCGGTTGCGCCCGGCGTTCGGGGCGCCGATGCGGATGTCGGCCTGGCCGCTGTAGCGCGACAACACCACCGCCATGGCTGCCAGTACCAGCACGAACAACGTGTGGCCACCCTTGCGCGCCTGGCTGCGCAAGGCCTCGGCCTGTTCGGCGCCGATGTCCACACGCACCACCGCGCCACGCTGGCTGGGTATTGCCGGGCGCTCGAAGTCCAGCGGCAGGCTCAGCACCGGCTGCTCGCTGCCCAACTGCGCCTGCCAGTAGGCCAGTTGGCGCTGCGCTTCACCGGCCTCGAGCCAGGCGCGCTGCCAGATGGCGTAGTCGGCGTACTGGATCGGCAAAACCGGCAACTTGGCCTGCCGGCCTTCGGCCAGGGCGCTGTACAGCTGGATGAATTCCTGCACCAGCACATCGCTGGACCAGCCGTCCGAGATGATGTGGTGCATGCTCACTGCCAGCACGTGGTGATCGGCGGCCACGCGCAGCAGGGTCACCCTCAGCAGCGGGCCGCTCAGCAGGTCGAAGGGCTGCTTGAGGGCGGCGTCCACGGCCACGCTCAGCGCTGTCTCATCGGCGGCACCGTCGAGCATCAGCAATTCCAGCGCCAGCGGGCAGTGCTCGAGGATTTCCTGGTAGAACTCGCCCTCCTCCGAGGCAAAGCGCGTGCGCAGCGATTCGTGGCGTTGCACCAGCGCATCCAGCGCCTGCTGCAGCACTGCCTGGTCCAGCGCGCCCTTCAGGCGTACTGCCATCGGCACGTTGTAGGCCGGGCTGTCAGGCTCCAGCTGCCAGAGAAACAGCAGGCGTTGCTGGGCGTACGACAGCGGAATACGCGCCAGGCCTTGGCGCGCGGGCACGATGGGCAGCAGGCGGAAGCTCTGGCCGGTGGCCTGCATCTTTTCCAGGATCTGCTGGCGTTGCTCCACAGGGAGGCCAACGAAACGTTGGGCGATACGTTGTGCGGCAGTGAGTTCCATGTCAGGCCTCTGTGAATGCATTCATCATGTGTTCGATATCGCTCAGGCCATCGTCGGAGAGCGACAGGCCCTGCTCGTCCAGTGCCTGGGCGAACGCGCGTAGTTCGGGGTGGCTGAAGATCAGCCGCAGGGGTATGTCCAGCCCCAGCTCGACGTTGATCCGCGACACTGCCTGGGCCGCCAGCAAGGAGTGGCCGCCCAGCTCGAAGAAGTTGTCGCTCAGGCCGACCCGGGCAACGTTCAGCAACTGCGCCCAGATGTTCGCGAGCTGCTGCTGCCGCTCGGTCTGCGGCGCCTGGTAGTCATGCTGTGGCTGGTTCGGGTCGGGCAGCGGCAGCGCCTTGCGGTCGAGTTTGCCGCTGGGGGTCAGCGGCATGCTCGGCAGGGTCACCAGGTAAGCCGGGATCATGTAGTCCGGCAGGCTGGCCTTGAGGTACTGCTTCAGGGCCTGGCGCAGATCGCCGCGGTAGCCTTCGGCCGGCACCGCATAGGCGCACAGCTGCTTGCCACTGGGCAGGTCGATGGCCAGCACGGTGGCTTCGCGAACGTCCGGGTGCGCCCGCAGGTACTGCTCGATCTCGCCCAGCTCGATACGGAAGCCGCGCACCTTCACCTGGTGGTCGACCCGGCCGCGATAGGCCAGCTGGCCGTTTTCGTCGTAGCAGCCGAGGTCGCCGGTGCGGTACAGGCGGCCACCGCCAACCGGGTCGAACGGGTCGGGGATGAAACGCTCGGCGGTGAGTGACGGCCGCTGGTGATAACCGCGCGCCAGGCACCCTGCCCCGCCGATGAACAGCTCGCCGGGCACGCCCACCGGTGTCGGCGCCAGGCCATCGTCCAGAGCATGCAGGGTACGCCCCGGCAAGGCACGGCCGATCGGTACGCCGCCCAGGCTGATCTGCTCCACGGTCATCTGCGAACAATCGTAGGTGGTGGCGACCACGGTGGCTTCGGTCGGGCCGTAGGTGTTCAGCAGGCGCACTGCTGGCGGGCCATCGGCCAGCCAGGCGCGCAGGGCATCTTCCGGCACCGCCTCTCCCCCCACGTGAATCTGTTTGAGCCGGCCATAGGCCTCGGGGGCCCGGCGTTCCAGCGCCAGCAGGCGCCAGTAGGCCGCCGGCAGGTCGGCCACGGTCACGCCGTGGCGGTTGATCTCGTCCAGCAGGGTGGCGGTGTCCCACAGCCGCAGGTCGCGCAGCACCACACAGGCGCCCTGGGCCAGCGGCGGGAAGAACTGCTCGATGAAGCCATCGAAGCTGATGGTGGCGAACTGCAGCACGCGATCGCTCGGGGTGAGGCGCGAATAGTCGCCGGCCACCTGGCAGAACAGCGACAGGGCCTGGTGGTCGATGGCCACGCCCTTGGGCATGCCGGTGGAGCCGGAGGTGTAGATGACGTAGGCGAGGTTGTGCGGCGCCGCCAGGTTGGCCAGCGGCTCGGCGGGCCAGGCGTGCAGCCACTCGGTGCCCGGTTCCAGTACCACGCAGGGCAGTTGCTTGCCCAGTTGCAGGCGCTCACGCGAGGGCGCGTCGGCCAGCAGCAGGCCGATATTGCTGTCCTCGACCATGTAGGCCAGGCGTTCTTGCGGGTAGTCCGGGTCCAGCGGCACATAGGCGCCACCCGCCTTGTGAATGGCGATCAGCGCCAGGGCCATGCCCAGGCCGCGCTCGACAGCCACGCCAACCAGGCAGTCCGGCCCAACGCCCAGCGCCCGCAGGCGGTGGGCCAACTGGTTGCTGCTGCGGTCCAGTTCGGCGTAGGTCATCTGCTGGTCGTCGAAGATCAGCGCCAGCGCATCCGGCCGCTCGTGGGCCTGGAGTGACAGCAGTTGGTGCGCACACAAGCCGCTGCCAGCCTGGGGCGCCGGGTTCCAGCCGTAGGTCAGCTGCTGGCGTTCGGCACTGCCAAGCAAGTCCAGCTCGGCAATGCAGCGCTGTGGCTCGGCGCAGATGGCTTCCAGCAGTGCTTGCCAATGCCCGGCCATGCGCTCGATACGTGCGGCATCGAACAGGTCGGTGGAATAGTTGAACGACGCAGTCACGCCGTCGGAGCGCTCCAGGGTATTGAGCGAAATGTCGTACTGCGCGCCCGGCTCCAGCAGGTCCACTTCCTTGACCTGCAGGCCGTGCAGGGCATCGCTGGATACCTGCTCGCCAAGGTCGCGCAGGTGGTTGTACAGCACCTGGAAGAACGGGTTCACACCTTGGCCACGGTCGGGGTACAGCGCCTCGGCTACCTCGAGGAACGGCACGTCCTTGTTGGCCTGGGCCTGCAAGGTGGTTTCCTTGATTGCCGCCAGCAACTGCGCGAAAGGCTGGCTGCCATCGACACTGATACGGGCCACCACCACGTTGATGAAGAAGCCGATCAGCCCTTCCAGCTCCAGGCGGTTGCGGTTGGTGACCGGCACGCCGATGTTGAGCGTGCCCTTGCGGCTGTAGCGCGACAGCACGATGGCATAGGCTGCCAGGAACACATGGAACAGCGTGGCGTTGGATGCCATCGCCAGTGCTCGCAGGCGCTCGGTGAGGGCCTGCGGCAGGCGCACGTCGAAGCGGCTGCCCTGGTAGCTTTTGACCTGCGGGCGAATGCGGTCGGCAGGCAGTTCCAGCACTTCGAAGTCGTCTTCCAGGCGGGCCTTCCAGTAGTCGATCTGCGCCTGCATCTGCCCCTCGGCCAGCCACTTGCGCTGCCAGGCGGCGAAGTCGGCGTACTGCACCGGCAGTGGCTCGATGGTTTGCGCCTGGCCCGTGGCGGCGGCGTTGTAGGCGGCGGCGAACTCGCGCACCAGCAGGCTCATCGACCAGCCATCGGAGACAATATGGTGCAAGGTCAGCGACAGCAGGTGCTCCTGCGCATGCACCTTGAACAAGCGTGCGCGCAGCAGCGGGCCGCGCTCCAGATCGAACGGGACAAAGGCTTCGGCTTCCAGCTTGCGCATCTGCGCGGCCTGGTCCTGGCCGCTGAGGTCTTCGAAACCGATCGGTACCGTGGCGGCCGGCAGGATGCGCTGCCAGGGCAGGCCGTCGGCCTCGACGAACACCGTGCGCAACGATTCGTGGCGGGTTACCAAGGCATCCAGCGCAGCCTGCACGGCGCAGTGGTCGAGGTGGCCCTGCATGCGCACGGCCATCGGCGTGTTGTAGGCCAGGCTTTCGGGGTTGAGCTTCCAGAACAGCCACTGGCGGTTCTGCGAGCGGGACACCGGCAGCGGTTGCTGGCGATCGAGGATCTCGATGTCCAGGCCTGCGCCCTGCTCGCCTTCGGCCACTGCCTGGGCAAAGGCCTGCAGGTCGACGGTGTCGAACAGGCTGCGCAGCGGGATATCCACGCCCAATTGCTTGCGTATCCGCGATACCGCCTGGGTGGCCAGCAGCGAATGGCCACCAAGGGCAAAGAAGTTGTCGCCCAGGCCTACCTGCGGTACTTGCAGGACTTGCGCCCAGATCTGCGCCAATTGCGTTTGCAGCGGGGTCTGCGGCGCTTGATAGGCCACCTGGGTGGCGACGGGTTCCGGCAGCGCCTTGACGTCGACCTTGCCGTTGACCGTGACCGGCAGGTGCTCCAGCACTATCAGGTGGGTCGGCACCATATGTTCGGGCAGCAGGCTCTTGAGGCTGGCGCGGATCGATTCCTGCCAGGCCAGGCTGTCGGCCGGCATCTGGCTGGGCACCAGCCAGGCAGCCAGTTGCAGCTGCGGCGCCTGGCCATGCACGCGCACTAGGGCATTGGCGACACCGCCCAGGGCACGCAGCTGGTTTTCGATTTCGGCCAGTTCCACGCGATAGCCACGGACCTTCACCTGGCCATCCATGCGCCCGGCGAACTGCAGGTCGCTGCCTTGGCGAACCCAGTCACCGCTGCGGTACAGGCGCTGGCCGTGGCTGCCGTTCGGGTCGGGGACGAAGCGCTCGGCGGTGAGTGCCGGGCGGTTCAGGTAGCCACGGGCCAGGCCGGCGCCACCGATGTACAGCTCGCCCTTGGCTTTGGCCGGCAGGGGTTGCAGGCAGCGATCGAGCACCGCGACGCGGGTGTTGGCCAGTGGCTGGCCGAGGCTGGCCTGCTCGTTCAGTTCGGCGACCAGCACACCGACGGTGGTTTCGGTCGGGCCGTAGTGGTTGAACACCTTGAGCGCCGGGGCCAGGTTGCGGACCTTGCCCAGCAGGCTCGGGCTGATGGCCTCGCCGCCGAGCACCAGGCACTGCGCCGGCAGCGCCGAGCGGCCAGCCACCAACATGGCTTCCAGGTGCGACGGTACGATCTTCAGCGCGTCTACCTGGTGCTCGGCCAGGTAGGCGGCGAAGCCTTCGGCATCCAGCACCTGCTCGCGTAGCAGCAAATGCAGGGTATGGCCGCCGCACAAGGCACCGAACAGCATGGTGTGGCCGAGGTCGGCAGCCGGGGTCGAGACCTGGGCCATGCTGCGGATACGCTCGAGCGGCAGGCGCGCGGCGATGCCTTCGACGTAGTTGGCCAGGGCGCCGTGGCTGATCGCCACGCCCTTGGGCTGGCCGGTGGTGCCGGAGGTATAGATCACGTAGGCCAGGTTGGCCGGCGCCGGTTCGATACGGGCGGCGCTGCCGCTGCCGGTTTGCGCCCAGTCCAGGCGCTGCACGCCCTCGGGCAGTTCGGCCTGCCAGTTACCAGGCGCCAGTACCAGGCGCGTGCCGCTGTCGGCAAGCATGTAGGCCAAGCGTTCGGCCGGCTGCTCGGGCTCCAGTGGCAGGTAGGCACCACCGGCCTTGAGCACGCCGAGGATACTGGCAAGCATGCCGACACTGCGGTCGGCCAGCACGCCGACCAATGTGTCCGGCCCTGCTCCGGCTTCCGCCAGCCGGCCTGCAATGGCCTCGGCGCGGGCATCGAGTTCGGCGAAGCTGGCCTGCTCGCCCGCAGCCATCACCGCCTTGCGTTCGGGGTGGCGGCTGACGGCGGCGGCAAAGCGCTGGTGGACCAGCAGCGTTGCGTCAGCCTGCGCAGGCGCGCCAATGGCAGGGGCCAGGCCTGGCAATGGCAGCTCCCCGACTGCGCCACCCGCTTCGTCGGCCAATGCCTGCACCAGGGCCAGCCACTGCTCGCCAAGGGCTTCGACGGTGGCCGTATCGAACACGTCGGTCGCATAGGTGAACGCTGCGTGCAGCTGCCCCGCTCGCTCATGGGTGTCCAGCGCGAGGTCGAAGCGGGCGCTGTGCTTTGCCAGCACGACAGGCGCCAGGCTCAGGCCGGAGCGGGTCTCGATGGCCTGCACATCCGCCACCTGCGCCTGGTGGTTGAACAGCACGCGGAACAGCGGGCTCTCGCTGCTGCGCGGCAGGTCCAGGGCTTCGACCAGTTGCTCGAACGGCAGGTCCTGGTGGCTTTGCGCGCCTACGGCGGTTTCGCGCACGCGCTGGAGCAGGCCGGTGATGTCCAGCAGCGGGTCGATTTCGGTGTGCAGTACCTGGGTATTGATGAAGCAGCCGATCAGCCCTTGGCTTTCGCCGCGGTTGCGGTTGGCGATGGGCACGCCGACACGGATCGCCGACTGACCGCTGTAACGCTGCAGCAGCAGCTTGAAGGCGGCCAGCAGGACCATGAACAGGGTGACGTTATGCTTGCGTGCCAGGCCGCGCAGCCGTTCGGCGACATCTGTAGCGACAGGGAACTCGTGACGTGCGCCGCGATAGCTGGGGCGGCCCTGGCGGCTGCGGTCCAGTGGCAGCTCCAGCGGCGAATGGTCGTCGCCCAGGCGCGCCTGCCAGTAGGCCAGCTGGCGCTCCTGCTCACCGGCCTGGAGCCAGCTGCGCTGCCACAGGGCGTAGTCGCGGTACTGGATCGGCAGCGGTTCCAGGCGGGCTTCGCTGCCGGCCACGGCGGCGTCGTACAGGTGCAGGAATTCGTCGATCAGCACGTTCATCGACCAGCCGTCGGCGACGATGTGGTGCAGGGTGAGCAGCAGGATGTGCTCCTGTGCCGCCAGTTGCAGCAGGCGCACCCGCAACAGCGGGCCGCTGGCCAGGTCGAAGGGGGCCAGGGCTTCGGCTTCGGCGATGGTTTCGATGGCGGCCTGACGGGCGCCTTCGTCCAGGCCGGCCAGGGCATCCTGGTGCAGCTGCAACGGGGCGGCACTGGCATCGACCTGCTGGCGCACGTCATCGCCGTCGGCGACGAAGCGGGTGCGCAGGGTTTCGTGGCGGGCCACCAGGGCATCGAAGGCGTGCTTCAGGGCTGCCAGGTCCAGCGGGCCAGTCAGGCGCACGGCCATGGGCAGGTTGTACGCCGCACCTTGCGGGTCGAGCTGCCAGAGGAACCACATGCGCCGCTGGGCGTACGACAGCTGATCACGCTCGGCCACCTCCACCCCGGGCGCAATCGGCAGCACGGAAAAATCCATGCCCTCGCCCTGCAGCGCCTTGAGGAACAGGCGGCGCTTGTCGGGGCTGAGTTCGATGAAGCGGCGGGCGAGCTTGAGCGTTTGGTCGGCATTCATGTCGAGCGGTGTCCTGGCAGTCGAGCGGTAACTGTCAGACGAAGGTGTGGGGGGGGTGATTTAGTGTGTATGGCACCGGCTGCGCCGGTGATCGCCGGCAAGCCAGCTCCCACACCGACCGCGCTGGGAGATTGCCCAGATCTTCGGGTTGCACAGTCACATAGGGAACAAGGTTCGAGAGGGTGTCACATTCCCGGTGGGAGCGGGCGTGCCCGCGAAACAGGCGACGCGGTGGCTGGCACCGGCTGCGCCGGTGTTCGCGGGCACGCCCGCTCCCACAGGAGTTGTGCACAGCCTGAGGCATTCTGCATAACCTGAGGCATGCACAATCCCTGTAGGATTAGCCGCGAAAGGGCCAGCCCAGCCAATACAAGGATCAGCGCAGCAAACCCAACTCGGCATCATCCAGCAGCACCTTGGCCATGGCTGCGAAGTAATGCGAAGCCCAGAGCATCTGCTGATCGCCATCCATCAAGCCGGTCAGTGACAAGTCGCGCGCATAGCCCATCAGCTCCGAGGCTCGCTCCCGGGCGCTGCGGCAGGGGATGCCCTCAGCGTCGCCTGGGAATGGGCGGTGGCTCCAGCGGGCCATGCAGCGCCTTGAGGAACAGGCAGCGCTTGTCGGGGCTGAGTTCGATGAAACGGCGGGCGATGTCTTGGCCGCGCTCCTACAAAAACAGCGCAGCTTTCGAGGGCTTGGCCACGCCCTGTCACCGCAACAACTCGGAATGCCCCTGCGCCATCGCCACCACCACCTTGCGCTTGCCGGTAAACGGCGACCGCGCATGCGCCGCAAGCATGTTGTCCAGCATCAGCACATCGTTTGCCTGCCACGGAAAGCTGATGGTGCATTCGTCCAGCACCCCGCGCACTTCATCGAGCAGCGAATCCTCGATGGTCGTTCCGTCGCCGTAATACACGTTACGCGGCAGGTCCTCTTCCTCGACGATGTCCATCAACGACTCGCGCACTTCTGGCTGCAGGTTCGACACATGGAACAGGTGCGCCTGGTTGAACCACACATCCTCCCCGGTCACCGGGTGGCGCGCCACCACCTGGCAGCGCTGGCGGGTGCGCAATTCGCCGTCATCCTTCCAGATGCACTCGATGGCATGCGCCCGGCAATAGGCCTCGACCTGGCGCGGGTCTTCAGTGTTGAACACCTGCGACCATTCCACATCAAGGCCGTTGCCGTAGTTGCGCACGTACATCAGCCCCTTCTCCACCAGCCGCTCACGAATGCGCGCCGGCATGCGCCGGTACACCTCGCGGCTGTCGGCAATCGGCGTCTCGCCACCGGTCTCGGCGGGGATCACGCTGTAGAACCAGATCTTCATCGGCCATTCCAGGGTGTAGGCCTGCTCGTTGTGCAGGGGGATGCTCTGGTGCGCCGGGTACTCGGTGGAGGTGTACACGCCCTTGGTCACGTTGCTGCGCGGAGTAGAGCCAAACTCGTAGTTGAGCAGCGGGTGCCCGAAGGAAGCGGCGAACTGGCGGAAAGCTTCGGCACCACCCACCTCGAAGCCGCGAAACAGGATGCCGCCAGCCTGCAGCAGGTGCCGGTCCACCAGCGGCTGCAACTCGGCAAAGGCTTCCAGCAGGTCGATACCCGGCTCCGGCGCGCGCACCAGCAGTGGCAGGTTGCCGCGTGCGGCGTCCAGGGTTTCAATCGCAAAGCTCAGCAGTTCACTCATGTCCGGTCACCTCAGGCCAGGGCCGCATAGGCGGCGAAATCGGGATGTGCGCCATGTCGGCGCCTGACTGAATGAACGAGCGGGCGATGGGGAAATTCACCTGGGCCGCACACACAGGTAAAGCCGGTGCGCGCCGGTTCGTCTGAACGATGTGCACCCTTCTATCGCCCAGGAACCGTACATGACTCGCCAGCTTCTGCTCCTCGCCCTGCTCGCCGTGGCCCCTGCCGCGTGGTCGGCAGAGCCATGCGCCGTGGAAATCCATGGCACCGACCAGATGACCTTCGACAAGGCCGCCATCACCGTGCCCAAGGCCTGCGCCGTGTTCACCGTCACGCTCACCCACCCTGGCGACATGCCGAAGAACGTGATGGGCCACAACTGGGTGCTGAGTACCCAGGCCGACATGCAAGGCGTGCTCGACGACGGCCAGAAAGCCGGCGAAGCGCTGGACTACGTGAAGCCCGGCGACCCCCGGGTGATCGCCCACACCCGCCTGATCGGCGGCGGTGAAACAGACAGCGTCAGCCTCGACGTCCGGTCGCTGAAGGCAGGTACCGCGTACAGCTTCTACTGCTCGTTCCCGTTCCACAGCACCTTGATGAAAGGCTCCCTGACCCTAGGCAGCTGACCCGCCCCCACCTCACCAGCGAGATCATGCTTCATGAAAACCTCCTCCCCCGGGGCCATCCGCGAACTGCTGGGCCTGCTGAAACCCTACCGCCCGGCGGTAATCGTCTCGGTACTGCTGGGCATGCTCGGCGGCCTGGCCGTAACCGCCCTGCTGGCTACCGTCAACCAGGGCCTGCATGCCGCTGGCGGCATGAGCCAGGGCGTGATCCTGGCCTTCGCCGGCCTGTGCGTGCTGGCCCTGGTCAGCAGCGTCGCGGCCGACAGCGGCACCAACTACGTCGGGCAGAAAGTCATCGCCAGGCTGCGCAAGGACCTCGGCGCCAAGGTGCTGTCGGCGCCGATCGAGCAGATCGAGCGCTACCGCACCCACCGCCTGATCCCGGTGCTGACGCGCGACGTCGACACCATCAGTGACTTTGCCTTCGCCTTCGCCCCGCTGGCCATCTCGCTCACCACCGTGACTGGCTGCATGGCGTACCTGGCCTGGCTGTCGTGGCCGATCTTCCTCATCACCCTGGCGGCCATCGGCATTGGCAGTGGCATTCAGTACGTGGCCAGGCAGAAAGGCGTGGCCGGCTTCAACGCCGCCCGCGATGCCGAAGACAACCTGCAGAAGCACTACTCGGCCATCGCCGAGGGCGCCAAGGAGCTGCGCATCGACCGCCGCCGCCGCCATGCCATGCTGACCCGCAACATCCAGGGCACCGCCGACTTCATCGCCAACACCCATATCCGCGCCATCAACATCTTCGTCGCGGCCAAGAGCCTGGGGTCGATGCTGTTCTTCGTGGTCATCGGCCTGAGCCTGGCCCTGCAATCGCTATGGCCGAGCAACGACCCGGCGGTGATGAGCGGCTTCGTGCTGGTGCTGCTGTACATGAAAGGCCCGCTGGAAACCTTGATCGGCAACCTGCCTATCCTCGGCCGCGCCCAGGTGGCGTTCCGCCGCATTGCCGACCTGTCCGAGCGCTTCTCCTCACCCGAGCCGCACCTGCTGCTGGAGCCGCCGGTCAAGCGCGCCGCCCCGGCCAGCGCGCATCTGGAGCTGCACAACGTCGAGTACGCCTACCCGCCGGTGGACGGCAACGAGCCGTTCCGCGTGGGGCCGGTGAACCTGAGCATCGAACCGGGCGAGATCCTGTTCATCGTCGGCGAGAACGGCTGCGGCAAGACTTCGCTGATCAAGCTGCTGCTGGGCCTGTACACCCCGCAACGCGGCGAAGTGCGCCTGAACGGCAAGGCCGTCGGCCCGGAGGGGCTGGATGACTATCGCCAGCTGTTCACCACGGTATTCGCCGACTACTACCTGTTCGACGACCTGCCCGAGCATGAACACAGCCTGCCCAGCGATGCCACACGCTACCTGGAGCGGCTGGAGATCGCCCACAAGGTGAGCGTGCGCGATGGGGCCTTTACCACCACCGACCTGTCGACCGGCCAGCGCAAGCGCCTGGCACTGGTCAATGCCTGGCTGGACGGGCGGCCGGTGCTGGTGTTCGACGAATGGGCAGCGGACCAGGACCCGACCTTCCGCCGGGTGTTCTACACCGAGCTGCTGCCGGACCTGAAGCGTTTGGGCAAGACCATCATCGTGATTTCGCATGATGACCGGTATTTCGATACGGCGGACAAGGTGGTGCACCTTAGCCGGGGGAAAGTGGTGGAGGCGTTGGAGCCGGCTTGAGACAGCAAAGGGGGCTGCGCGCCCCCTCATCAACCACAATCTATAATCGCTCTATAGTCTGTCTATAATTCCCTATAAACACCGCCCCTGTCAGATCTATAATGCCTCTATAATCAATCTATAATCGACTATAAATTGAAACGGAGGGGCCGAGATGCCTGAAACTGTCTATCACCGCCCGGCGCTTGCGTCCCGCCTGTCGAAATTGATACTGCAAGTCGCCGTGGGCAGCGCAGCAAGCTCTGGTGTGTTTCTCGCTGCGCCACGACGTACCGGCAAATCCACCTTTGCCCGCGAAGACCTGCGCCCTGCCCTCGAAACAGCCAGGGCCATTGTGCTGTATGCCGATCTGTGGAAAGACCTGACCAAAGATCCCGGGCAAGTCATCGTCGAAGCGGTGCGTGAGGCGGTCGGGCGTAACGAAGGCTTCATCACGCGGCTGGCAAAGTCATCTGGCATGGAGAAGGTCACTGTCGGCGGCCTGAATTTCAGCGTGGACAAGATCGGGCTGGGGCAAGATGTCGACCTTACCACTGCCCTTGCGGCGCTCTCCGATGAGTCCCGCAAGATCATCGTGCTGATCATCGACGAAGCACAGCATGCAATCACGACCGAGCAAGGAATAGCGGCGCTGTTCGCCCTCAAGGCAGCCAGAGACGAACTCAACAGTTCGAAGCACCATGGCTTGCGCATCGTCTGCACCGGTTCAAACCGGGACAAGCTGGCCATGCTGCGCAACAGCAAGGACCAGGCGTTCTTCGGCGCCTCCATGGTGCAGTTCCCGACCCTGGACCAGGACTTCATCGACTGGCTGTGCGCCAATATCGACCTGCCATGCGCACTCGATTCAACGGAGGTGTTTCAGCTCTTCAAGGAAAGCGGCTATCGCCCAGAGCTATTGGGTGCGGCAGCGGATGAAATCCGCTTCGACTTCGGCATTGAACCCGAGGCCATTCCGGCACGCTTCAGAGAGCTTGTCCAGGCACAAGCCAATGACTTGAACGCAAACCTGAAAAAGGTGATCCACAGCCTCACACCTATCCAGGCTGCGGTTCTACGTGTCATGTGCGCAAAGGGGAACGACTACGCGCCGTTCGAGGCCCCGACCCTGGCACTGTACGCCAAAGCGATGGAACAGGCTGGCGTGGATGCAAGCGAAGTGAAGGCCGAGGTACCGGGGGTGCAGCAAGCGCTTATCGCGTTGCAGGACAAGAACCTGGTGTGGAAAGCATCGCGGGGGGTGTACGCGGTAGATGAACAGGTGATAGTCGATATCGTGCGAGCGGACGGTTTGCTGGAAGGTCTTGCCTGAGTGGTTTGCTGAGAGGGCGCCGGGGGCGCTTTGCGCCCCTATCGCGACACAAGGCCGCTCCTACAGGAGTACGCAATCACCTGTAATCGATGGACTCGCC
>NZ_DKHD01000010.1:0-20845 GCF_002453565.1 Pseudomonas sp. UBA6753
CAATACGTTGGCTGATGGTCATGAGCGATCCTCGTGTTGGACAGGTCCTTGTCGACCTCTGAACACTAACGGGGAATCGCTTTCCAGAGAGGCATTGGGCTTCCTAAAAGCTTGTAGGAAACGTCTCTGAATGATGGATGCCGCTCAGTATGTGGCCATGATCGGTACCCCGGCCTTTTGCGCCACCTGTCGAACCCAAGGCACTGCTGCTAGCCGTTTTCCGTCCGATCTGTATGCGCGATCAATGCGCAAACCCAGGAGAACTTCCATGGCAAACGATCAGAAAGTCCCCGGCCTCGAGCAAACCGAATCCCAGCCCGGCAGCGGTGACGGAGAGGTCCCGCTACCTTCGGATGACGAAGGCCCGTTCGAGGAGGAGATGGAGGACGTGCAGGCCAACAATTCGGTTTCTGCCGAGCACCCGCAGCCTCGCTGACGGAGTTGCCCGGAACGAATGCGGTTCACACCTTTTCTTGCGAGGTATGCAGCGATGAGCCCCGATCCGAATGCCCAAGGCGGCACGAACCAGAACATGCCCACTTCACCTGACCCGGCCGTTGACCCCGACCGCCCGACCATACCCGACCCTGACGACGACCCGCTCATGAACGAAGAAGAGGGTGGTGATTGGCAGGAGGAAGACAGCTTGGCTGATGACGGCAGGCAGAGCGTGGAGCAGCCTGCGGTGGACCTGGATCAGCGCAGGGAATGACCATTGATAGGGCAGGGCCCTGTGGGAGCGGGTTTACCCGCGAAGAATCCGACACGGTGTATGGCACCGGCTGCGCCGGTGTTCGCGGGCATGCCCGCTCCCACAGGTACTGTGGCTGCCTTGAAGGCTGTGGTGATCCGGTGGGCGTGCCCGCGAAGAATCCGGCGCGGTGGCTGGCACCGGCTGCGCCGGTGTTCGCGGGTGAACCCGCTCCCACAGGTACTGCGGCTGCCTTGAAGGCTGTGGTGATCCTGTGGGAGCGGGCATGCCCGCGAAGAATCCAACGCGGTGCATGGCACCGGCTACGCCGGTGTTCGCGGGCACGCCAGCTTCCACAGGTACTGCGGCTGCCTTGAAGGCTGTGGTGATCCTGTAGGAGCGGGCATGCCCGCGAAGAATCCAACGCGGTGCATGGCACCGGCTACGCCGGTGTTCGCGGGCACGCCAGCTCCCACAGGTACTGCATCTGCCTTGAAGACTGTAGTGATCCTGTAGGAGCTGGCTTGCCTGCGATGGGCTGCGCAGCAGCCCCAATGGACACAGCCCTGGCATGCGCGCCGGCGTATCACCCCCGTCGCAACGCAGCCGCCAGCCCCACGGTCAGGATCACGGCACAAAGCATGGCCAGGCTGATGGCAATTGCGACACCCCAGGCATCGAGCAGCCCTGCCAATACCAGATAAAACGCAATCACCCCCATCGCCCCGATCGCATTGCCCCGCACCATCGCCGCCATTCCGGCACGGCCATTCTGCACATGGGCGAACACCACCAGCGGCCAGGCAATCACCGGGATCGGCGCTAGCATGCCGCTGGCCGCCGGGCCCAGCCAGTTGGCCAGGCTTGTGATGACCATCAGCAACGAAGTGGCAGACACCATGCGCAGAGGGATTTCCCAAAACCGCTGCCGGGGCCGGGCCAGGGCATCCGGCCTGGGCTCGCGGCCGCTGGCGCGTATCAGCACGCCAATCAGCACCAGCGCCACGGCAATCGACAGGTACAGGTTGCCCCCGTGGGTAAACGCATAGGCCGCTACACCATAGAACAGCATCGCCAGCAATACGGCTGGGCCGATGCCGAGCCTGCGTGTAGCGAACAGGTAGAAAGTGTAAGTGGCCTGCACCGCCGCCAGGCCGCCCAGCGCGCCGGGCACCGCCCCCAAGGCAAAGGCCGTGCCCTGTTCCAGGCACAGGAAGGTCATTACCAGTGCCGAGGTGATCGGCAGGCCAGACAGCAACCCGCCGAGCAGGCCGCCCCAGCGACGCGAGGCGAGGGAGATGGCCCACATCAGGAGGGGGGTGACGATCAGCTTGAGGTAGAACAGGGTCATCGCAGGGCTATCCATATGTGCGAAAGGTGCGCCCGCCGTAGGCATTGGGTAGGGCGCAGATGAATCAACCGCGGCTGGCCTCCAGCGCCTGGGCCAGGTCGGCGATGATGTCGTCGCTGTGCTCGATGCCAATCGACAGGCGCACCATGTCCCGTGGCACGCCGGCCTTCTCCAGTTCCTCGTCGTTGAGCTGGCGGTGGGTGGTGGAGGCGGGGTGGCAGGCCAAAGACTTGGCGTCGCCAATGTTCACCAGGCGCACCACCAGCTGCAGCGCATCGATGAAGCGCGCGCCGGCCGCCTGGCCGCCCTTGATGCCGAACGACAGGATCGACGCCGGCTTGCCGCCGGTGTAGCGCTGGGCCAGTTCATGCTCGGGGTGGTCGGGCAGCCCTGCATATTTCACCCACGCCACCTGCTCGTGCGCTTGCAGGTAGCGGGCGACCTTCAGCGCGTTCTCGGTGTGGCGCTCCATGCGCAGGGCCAAGGTTTCCAGGCCTTGCAGGATCAGGAAGGCATTGAACGGCGATAGCGCGGCACCGGTGTTGCGCAACGGCACCACGCGGCAGCGGCCGATGAAGGCGGCGGGGCCGAAGGCCTCGGTGTAGGTGACGCCGTGGTAGGACGGGTCGGGGGTGTTGAGCAGGGCGAAGCGTTCCTTGTTGTCGGCCCAGGGGAACTTGCCGGAGTCGATGACGATGCCGCCGATGCTGGTGCCGTGGCCGCCGATGTACTTGGTCAGCGAGTGCACGACGATATCGGCACCGTGCTCGAACGGCCGGCACAGCACCGGGGTGGCCACGGTGTTGTCGACGATCAGCGGCACACCATGGCGGTGGGCGGCCTCGGTCAGCGCGGCGATGTCGACGATATTGCCGGCAGGGTTGCCGATGGACTCGCAGAACACCGCCTTGGTACGCGAATCGATCAATGCTTCGAGGGCGTCGATGTCGTCATGGGCGGCGAAGCGGGTATGGATGCCCATGCGCGGCAGGGTGTGGGCCAGCAGGTTGTAGGTGCCGCCGTACAGCTTGGCCACCGAGACAATGTTGTCGCCGGCCTCGGCGACGGTCTGGATGGCGTAGGTGATGGCCGCCATGCCCGAGGCCACCGCCAGCGCGCCAACCCCGCCCTCCAGGGCGGCCATGCGCTGCTCGAGCACGTCGTTGGTGGGGTTCATGATGCGCGAGTAGATGTTGCCGGCCACCTTCAGGTCGAACAGGTCGGCGCCGTGCTGGGTGTCGTCGAAGGCGAAGGAAGTGGTCTGGTAGATCGGTACGGCCACGGCCCGGGTAGTCGGGTCGGGGCTGAAGCCTGCGTGGATGGCGAGGGTTTCCAGCTTCATTCAATCGTTCCTTGAGCGTGGGTGGAGCGATCGAGCATGTGGCGGGGAAGGGTATGGGTCAAGCGTGAACGCGCGATGGGCTGCCCGGCAGCAGCCCATCGCATTCAAGGGCGCGTTAGAACGTTGTAAATGGCACGCAGGCAGCATGGCCGCGCCATGCCAACCGCTACAGCATCCGCACCATCTCCCAGAACGATGCCGCCACCCCGGTAATGCTTTCCCCGGCAATCAGCCCCGCTGCGGCCGTGATCGCAAACCGCTCGGTAACGCTCGGCCAACGGCAACCGACCAGCCAGGTAACCACCGCGCCAAGCCCCATCATCATGCTGATCGATGCCGGCAGTATGAACGCCAGCCCTAGCGCGCCGGTACTCGGCAGCCAGCGCGCCACCCATTGCGGCAGCAGGCTGTCCAGCGCGCCCAGCAGTACGCCTGCCGCGCTGCCGGCCACGATCGCCCAGCGCAGCTCCGGCGACAGCGCCCCCAGCCCCTGCATCAGGGTCTGGGCCACGGCTTTCCAGGTCGCCACGGCCGGTGCGGGCCATTGCTCGGTAAGCAGCAGGGTCTGCGGATCGGGAATCAGCACCAGGTACACCAGCACGCCGGCCACGCTGCCGATTAGGATGCCCAGGCACTGTGCAATCAGTTGCTTGTGTGGCGTCGCGCCGATCGCCTGGCCAACCTTGAAGTCGTTCATCAGGTCGGTGGCTTGCCCGGCCGCGCCACCGGCAGTGTTGGCGCTCATCAGGTTGATGGCCACCTGGCCTGGGGCGACCAGGCCAAAGCTGAGCTGCGACAGCTTGCCGATGGCGCCGATCGGCGCAATACCGGTGGCGCCGACCACGCGCGCGGCGACCACCGCAAGGCATATCGCCAAGGGAATGCTCAGCAGCGCCATCCACCAGTCGATGCCGAACAGCAACGCCTGTAACGCCACCACCAGCGCGATGGACAATAACAGCCCGCACGCAGGTGCCAGGGAAAATCGCCCACGGGGGTGCGCTGACCGACTAGCCAGCGGGGCGGTAGGCTTTTGCCGGGGCATTTGCAACAGGCGGACCGACAATGAAGTCAGGGTCGCGCATACCATCAGGCTGACGCCCGGCCACAACAACCATTCCACCAGGGCAGCGAACTGTGGGCCGCTGGCGTTCGGGGCCAGCACCACCAGGGCATTGTCGATCAGCCACGGTGCCAGCCCGCCCCAGGCCAGCGCGGCGCCGAACAGCAGCGTCAGGCCCACGCGGATACCGATGATGCCGCCGAAGCCGACCAGCATCAGCGAAGGATCAAGCGTGAAGGTCAGGCGCTCGAGCACAGGCGAGGGTGCCCAGCGCGGGATCGCCCAGACGAACCCGTCAATCCACTTCACCAGCCCCGACAGCAACGCGGCGCTGCACAGCACCTTTATCCGCATCATGGCTTCGTGGCCGTGGCGGTAGATCTGCTGCAATGTCTCCAGGGTCGCCATGCCCTCAGGGAACTTCAGGCCATGGTCATCGAGCAGGGCGGGGCGCAGATACCAGGCGATCCAGATGCCCAGAAAGCTCACGGAGAACACCCAGGCCATCATCGGCAGCGGGTCCAGCTGGTGACCGGTGAGCAGGGTATAGGCGGGGATCGGCGCGACCAGCCCGCCAGAAACGATGGACGCGGCGGCCGAGGCCACGGTCTGGTTGATGTTGCTTTCGTGCAACGTCCAGGCGGACCGGCCCTTGCTGCGCCCCGCCAGGCCCTGCCAAAGGGCGAAGCCGACCAGCAAGGCGATGATCGACATGTTGAACGACCAGCCGATCCGAAGGCCCGCGTACACATTCGAGGGTGTCAGCAGAATGCCCAGCACTACGCCGGTGAGCACCGCCCGCAGGCTCAGTTCACGTTCGATGCGAGCCTGGGGAAGGGCGGTGGACGGGGCATCTCTCATGGCAATCCCTTGTCGGAGTGGTAAGCGCGCTTTGCACAACTGAGCCACTGCTGCCACAAAGGTTCACTGTCGCTTCTGGTTGTGAAAGGTGCCCAGCAACAGCCCGGAAGTGCTAGCGGCAACACCGTCGGGTCTCAAGAAAAGTGCTGTGCACAGGGGCTCGCTTTTGCTGACATTGCCGAATCAAGTGAAATTAGTTAAGTTATCTAAACTCGATAACTTTCCTAAACTCGGTATAAGTCATGGACCCGATCGCTAATCCCTATTCCCCGGGAGCAGGCGCGCCGCCGCCGGCATTGGCTGGTCGCGACGCATTGCTCAAGCAGGTAAGCATCGCAATCGCCCGCATTCGCCGGGGCCGAGCGGCGAAGAGCGTGCTGATGGTCGGCTTGCGCGGCGTGGGCAAGACTGTACTTCTCGAAAAAATGCGCATTGAAGCCGAGGCCGAGGGTGTTCATGCCATACGCATGGAGGCGCCGGAAAACCGTTCGCTACCCGCACTGTTGGCGCCTCAGTTGCGCCTGGCGCTGCTTCGCCTGAGCCGGGTGGAAGCGGCTCGGGACCTGGCTCAACGGGGGTTGCGAGCCCTTGCCGGTTTTGCAAAGTCGTTGAAGGTTGCCTACGCGGACATAGAAGTAGGCCTGGACCTGGAGCCAGAACCTGGCTTGGCTGATAACGGTGACCTGGAAGGCGACCTGGCGACCTTGCTGGAGGAGGCCGGCAAGGCCGCACAGCGCGCCGACACGGCGCTGGTGATGTTCATCGACGAGTTGCAGTACGTTGCCGAAGATCAGTTGGCCGCGTTGATTACAGCCTTGCATCGCTGTGCCCAGGGCCAGTTACCTGTCACGCTGGTTGGGGCTGGCCTGCCTCAATTGCGTGGGCGTTGTGGTAACGCGAAATCCTATGCGGAGCGACTGTTCGATTTCCCTGAGATCGGCCCGCTTGCTCCTGAGGCCGCAAGGTTTGCGGTAGTACGGCCTGCAGAAGATGAAGGCGTGGAATTCGAAGAGGCGGCGCTGGGAAGTGTGCTGGCACATTCACAGGGCTATCCCTATTTCCTGCAGGAGTGGGGCAAGCATTCATGGGATGTAGCCACGCAGAGCCCCATCACCAGCGCTGATGTCGAAACTGCTTCAGAGCAGGCGATTGCCACACTGGATGAGAGCTTCTTCCGGGTGCGCTTTGACCGCCTTACGCTAGCGGAAAAGAAGTACCTGCGTGGCATGGCGGATCTGGGTGCCGGTCCGCATCGCTCTGGGGATATTGCGGCGCGCCTGGAGCGGAAGGTTTCCACGCTCGCGCCGTTGCGTAGTGCATTGATCGATAAAGGGATGATCTATAGCCCGAACCACGGTGATACGGCGTTCACGGTGCCGCTCTTCGATGAGTTCATGCGGCGTATCATGCCGGGCGATGATTGGCGGATGGGCTAGCCTGCTCTACAGGCATGCAAGCCGCAATCACAGGCAACGGTCCTCCCTGATTGCCAGTACGACTGTAAAGATATGCAAAGTTTCCCCGGGCCATCACGCTGCCACTCTAGAATCCGCGCGCTGCCGAACCGGCCAACGGTCGGCGGAAGATCTAGCCTTGTGGAGCGTTGCAATGAAGTCGAAACACCTTTTCCGCGCAGCCCTGGTTGCGGCGCTGGTATCCGTCTTGTCGGGTTGCTGGATGTTCATGCCGCCGGGAGGTGGCGGTGGTCATGGTGGTGGCCACGGCGGTGGCGGTGGCTTTGGCGGCCATCAGGGGGGCGGCCCTCGCTGAGCCGACCTCGCGAGGGAGCGCACTGCCTCGGCCGGGATGCATGATCGCACCCGGTGCGAGAGCGCCCGTCCAATCTGATAGCCGCCGCTATTTCCTGGCTACCTGCGTGACTGCGCTTCCAGCACCTCACATACCTGAACATTCAGCTTCACAAACTCATCCCAGCCATACCGGTTGGCGTAGTGCAGCTCATATTGCCGATCCACCCGACAGATCTCAGGTCTTTCCTCGTAGATCGTGCAGCGTTTGCTGGGCACGTCATGATGTCGACAGGTGCCGTCCCCCCGGTCGAGGAAGCGCGTTTCCTCGGCCAGGTGAACGTTTCGGCAGCACAGGCCGCACTGGTTGCACGGAAACGGCTGCATTCTTACACCAGCGAGGCCAGCCAGTCGCGAGTGCTCGCACTGTTGCCCATTTCAAACGGCAGCTCGATGTTGCGCTTGGCGACCTCAGCTTTCAGCACCATGCCGCGCTGCAATTCATCGTTGCAGGCCATCAGCGTCAGCGAGAACGCTTCAAGTTCATAAGCGTCCAGGTTGAACTCAAGCTTGCTCAGCTCGGTCAGGTAACGGTCCAGCTCTGCGTTTACCGACTCGAAGTGCTTGACCACACCGGCGTGGGGCATGATCGACTCGATAAAGGCCCAAAGCTTGTGGGCCACTGGGCTGTGCAGCAGGAAGTAGTTCAGGCCCAGGGTGACCACGCCGGTGACCAGTGCGCTGGCAAACGCCACCAGTTCACCGCCGAAGGGGAAGCTGCACAGTGGCAGCAGTTGGGCATGCACCATGGTGCCCACGACAGTGGCGGCACCGAGGGACATCAAGCTGGTAACGGCCTTGCAGAGGTCGACGAAGCCCAGTTGTTCGGGGTTGAAGATCATCAGTTTGATGGCCTTGACCAACTGGCCCCAGACCTCGCGAATGATCTTGACCGTCATGACCTTGGTCGTGGCGAACACATTGAACAGCGTGGTGGTCGCGCTGGCCATGACACCCGCGAAAACGCCGTCCTTGAAGCCGATGAGAAAGTCCGTGAAGCGTTTTTGCACACGCGTCCAGATGCCTTTCAAGGTGCTGTTGACGCTGTCGATGAAGGTTTCGAAGTCGAACTTGTGCTTGAGTTTTTCAAGCAGCGCCGGCACCTGCCCGCGCAATTCGAACCAGACTTCGGCCAGCACCAGGCCAAGCATCTGGCGGGCACCCATTTTCAGGCCGGCATCCAGCGACGCGGAAGCGCTTTGCTTCCAGAACTTGCTGCTGGTGTAGTAGGCGCGGTTGATCTGTTCGTTGTAGGGCGCCCGGGCAGCCTCGTCCCGTTTGCGCATCTCATCGGGGTCGATGGCCTTCAACGTTTCGATCTTGTTTTCGTCTTTGCGAATCTGATCTTCCAGCACGCGTGCATTGTGCTGTTGCTCGGGGGTGTCACGCGGCAAGGTAGCCAGGCGTGCTCGGTCCTTTGCCAGTTTGGTTTCGCTTCTGCCGATCAGCTCGGGCAAATCGCGGAGGTAGTCGTTGATAGGCGTCTGGCCTTTCGACTTGTTGATGCTTTCGTGGGTCGTTTGCAGGTTGCTGCTCTGGTTCGCCAGCTCGACACCGTCCAGCCCGGCCAGCACGCGGCCGGCATCGTCATGAATTTCCTTGGCACTGATAACGTGATCAATGTTGCGTTTCTGGGCTGCAGTCAACGTGGTGTTGCGGTAAGGGTCGTGAAGTTCGCCAGCCAGGTGAGTGGCTTTGTCCCTGCGCCCTGTCTCGATGTAGTTTTCGTGCTGATGGTACGGATCCGGATTGTAGTCGCCGCGCTTTTCGAAGCGTTGCTTCTCCTGCTCCGTTGCCCAAACGCCATTGCGTGCATTGTGGATGGTGTCCACCTCGCCGCCGTGTTTGTCCTGGAACAAAAGAAAGTCCAGGCCAAAACTGGTGGCCAGGCTGGTGACTACGGTTTTCTCGAGCTCTTCAGCCCAGGGATAGTCTCGCGCTGCGGCGTGCATGTTCGGGTCCATGAAAATCGAAAAGGGGGAGGTGGGGAAGGCGAGCCTTCCCCGGGAGGGCATCAGGCTGCTTCGACCTTTTCTGCTTCAGCGCTGGCGCTGACCATCACTTTGTCGAGTTCGCTCTCGTTCAGGACCATCGAACCGTCGTTGTCCAGTTCCATGGTCGGAACGCCATTTTCATCCTTGGCGACCTGACCGTTGACCTTCTTGAGCTTGAAGATCGGGGTGGTGATGACGTTCACCAGAATGGCCGCCAGGGCGTAGCCGTTTTCGATGGTGCGCACGATCGACTCGTTGTGCTTGGCCAGTTCCGCCTTGGCATCGACGTTGCGGCCTTTGAGGTCCTGCAGGAAGCTGTCGATGTCCTTCAGGCTGTCGAAATACTGATTGAACTGGGCGTAGATGGACATCAGCGAACGACGGATCTTGCGGGTGTAGTGTTCGGTTTCACCGAGCATTTCGGTGGCGCGGGCAAGCTTGCCGACCGCCGCTGTCACTTCCTGGTCGGCTTTGCGGGCGTTTTTCAACGCCTCCTCGCCGTGGCTGTTGTAAGCCCAGCCGGCAATCGCCAATACCGGGGCGGCCACTGCTGCGCCCAGAATTGCGGTACCGCCTGCCATGCCCAGGCCACCGGTAGCCAAAGAGCCGCCACCGATTGCCGCCAGGGTCGCGTTGGTAGCGGCAACACCAGCCAGCGACGAAATGGCGGTGCCGGTCGAAGCCGCGCCCAGGGCCATTACACCGCCATAGACGGCGAAGCCCGCCGCAGCGCCCGCAGTACCTGCGCCCGCTACGGTACCCAGCACGCCAACAGCAGTGAAGCTGTAGCTGTCGACCTTTTGCAGGTTGTGCTTGGGAATGTTGACTTCCAGTTTGTGCTGGCGGCCGGCGTTCATCTGGTCCAGCAGTTTGTCGGCCAGTACCTTGAATTCAGCAAAACTCTGGCCGATCTCCAGTTCCTTTTTCCCCAAGGCTTCGAGAGCGGAAGTGGTTTTGGTTTCCTGCTCGTCAAAGATTTCCTTCTTCGCCTCATAGCGTTCCTGGGCGCCTTTGACAATTTCGTCGGCTTCCGAATGACGTTGGTATCCGTCGTAGCCTTTCTTGGCTCCGTAAGCAGCTGTAACCAGGGCGGCGGCACCGAGGATTAGAGGAAGCGGCATGGCAATGTCCTTTTGGTGGATATCGATATCTGTCTAGGTTTGCTTTCGCGCTCACATTGAGCAGCGGTAGCGGAAAATCGGCACAACGTACTGCAGGGTTGAGGTCAGGCGGGGCAAGCCTCCAGGTAGAACGCTTGCATCGAGCGCAAACGCTGGCGGATCTCGTCGACCCAGACCTGTGGGGCATGTAGGCGGATGTTGTCGTTGAGCGCGAATATCCACCACAGCGTTTCCCGGTCCAGGGGCACCTTGGCGCGTAATCGCTTCCAGTCCTCTGAAGGCAGGTCAGTCAATTCCTGTTGCTGGCTGAGGGGCGTCTCGTGCAACAAGGTGGCGATCTGTGGATGAACATCGGCGATCAGTTCTACATGGGCGTCGGATTGGCGCAGGTTGAATACGCCGCTGGCGATGTAGTCGTCGACATCGAAGCTGCTGTGCAGCTCGGCAGCTTCGCCGAGCACTTCGATTTGCTGGATGCGATGCAATGCAAACTGGCGCAGGTCACTGTAGTCATCAACCGTCGCAACCAGGTAGCTGATGGCATGTCGCGATACCAGCCCGGCCGGATGCAGGCGAAATTGCTTGATGGCATCTTTGCTGCGGCTTCGATAGCTCACCTGCAGTTGCCGACGCTCCAGCAACGCGCTGGATACCTGTGCCCAAACCTCTGGCAACACCACAGCCGGGATCAAGGTTTTACCGTTGGGCAGTGCACGAACGCGCCGGGCCCAATCGGCCAGGCCATTGGCCCCTACGCCATGCAGGTAGTTACGGGCGCGGCGGAACTGCGGGCCCAATTGGTCCAGGACTGTTTGCGGCAATAAGGCGTGCAGATGGTTTTCGGACAGGTAAAGCGCCAATGCCGTAGGCGCATCCATGTCTTGCAGCTGCAAGGGCGCGTTACGAGTGAAGCTCCAGCGAAAAGGCATCTCGCTGTCGTCGCACACGAGGGAGAAGGGGATGGACAACCGATTCAGGTCGCGTTGAATGGAACGCAGCGTGACCGAAAACCCGCGATCGCGAAGCTTCTCCAGCAACGTGGGGGTGGCAATGCGCTGTGGCTCTGTCGGGATAAGACGGAGCAAGGCAAACAGTCTGAGCAGCGTGTCCTTCGCTTGTGACATGAAAACGACCTTGTTCTGGATCACCGGCTGCCCGGCACGACTTCTAGCTGTGCGGATCGTACCGGTGAATGGTGGCCATATGCTAGTGGTAATGGCGGTTTAATGGCGCATTTGCGCGTCAATTTTTATCGCCTTTGGTATTACGTGGGCTTTGCGGGCTCACTGCCGTTGCGCTTTTTCGCGTTTGAGCTCGCTGTACTCGCGATACCACTCGTATCCCTTCTTCACCACCACGGCAAAGCCGATGACTGCAAACAGGTCTCTCATCTCGTTTTCCTCCTGGCTTGGTGTGGGTAGCTTTTGCCAGGAGGGCGACAACCTGTGTCGCTGGGGGCTGATTGGCGTTGCACATTGCGTGAACGCCACGCTTATCAAGGTCTCCTCACCCCGACCGCCCAAACCGCTTGCGATACTCCGCCGGCGTCACCCCCACATGCTTCACGAACGCCCGCCGCAACGTATCCGCATTGGCAAACCCGCACAGCGCCGCCACCTGCTTCGGTGCCTCTCGCCCAGCCTCCAGCCGCGCCCGCGCAGCATTCACCCGCGCCAGCTCCACCCACGCGGCCGGGGTCATGCCCACATCACCCTGAAACACCCGTGCAAAATGCCTCGGGCTCAGCCCAACCCGCGCAGCCAGGCTGGCAACCCCGTGGTCCAGTGCAGGGTTGGCGGCCACGTAACGCTGCAACCCTTGCAATGCCGAACGCCCAACCGGTGATGTCCCGCCCTGCCGGCTGAACTGCAGCTGCCCACCAGGCCGTTTGAAGTACATCACCAGGTGCCCGGCAACCTGCTTGGCAATATCCCGCCCCAGGTCTTCTTCCACCAGGGCCAGTGCCAGGTCCAGCCCGGCCGTTACCCCCGCAGCGGTACGCAGCTTGCCGTCATGCACCTGAATGGCGTCGGCATCCACCTGCACCCGCGGATAACGCTCGGCCAGCGGCTGCGCCACGGCCCAATGGGTGGTCACACGCCGGTCATCCAGCAACCCGGCAGCCGCCAGGGCAAACGCCCCCGTGCACACCGAGCCGTAACGCCGGCAAGCGCCCGCGCGTTGCCGCAGCCAGTCGAGAATGCCGGGGCGCAGGTATTGCTCGGCAGCCTGCGGCGTGCCGGCGACCAGCAAGGTGTCGATGGCTTCCAGGTCTTCGCCGATCCAGCCGTCGGCGACCAGGCGCGTACCGGAAGAGCTCACCAGCGGCCCCGGTTCGCAAGCCAGCAACAGTAGGCGATAGGCGTCACGGCCGGCCTGGCGGTTGGCTTCGGCGAACACATCGAGCGGGCCGCAGGCATCCAGCAGTTGTACGCCGGGCATGGCCAGGATGGCGACCGTGATGGGGGCAGAGGGCATGGTGGCTCCGGGCGTTGCGCCGCAAGTCCGTAATCCGCCGACAATGGCAGTATCTGGCGCTACAAGTCAATTGAGGACATTGGCTCACGACCGCAGACTGGGCTCGTCATCAACCCACCCAGGAGCGACCATGTCCTCATCTATCGCTGGTATCCAGGTGCCCGACAGCGCCATGGCTCGGGAAATCACCGAGCTCGTCCGTGACACGGCTTCCCCTTTGCTGTTCCACCACTCCAGCCGGGTGTTCTACTTCGCGGCCCTTGCCGGGCAGCGGCTGGGGCTGCGTTACGACAGTGAACTGTTGTACGCAGGCTGCATGTTCCATGACATGGGCCTGACCCATCAGCACAGCAGCGATTGCTGCCGCTTCGAGGTGGACGGTGCCAATGCGGCGCGCGATTTCCTCCAGCGCCACGGCGTGGACGAGCGCGATGTCGAGCGTGTGTGGACGGCGATCGCGCTGCATACCACGCCGGGCATTCCAGAGCACATGCACCCGCTGATCGCCCTGGTCACGGCGGGGGTGGAGACTGATGTGCTGGGGCTGCACCACGAAGGGTTGGGGATTGCCGCGCGGGACGCCGTGGTCCAGGCGCACCCGCGTGGGGAGCGGTTCAAGGAGGCGATCATCCAGGCGTTTTACGACGGGATCCGGCACAAGCCGCAGACCACGTTTGGCAACGTGAAGGCGGATGTGATCGCGGACAAGGAGCCTGCATTCCGGCCTGGGAATTTCTGCAGCGTCATTCGGCAGTCCTGCTGGGCGAGCTGAATAAAGCGGGCTGGTGCTGCCGGTGATCGCAGGCCCTGGTGCCTGTCAGCTATACAGATTGGGGCCGCTTTGCGGCCCTTCGCGGGCGTGCCCGCTCCCACAGGTTGGACATCAGATCAAACCGGTGCTATCGAAGTGGCAGCTGGCACGTCGAGCGCAGAGTCCGCTACCGAACGCTCGCGATTCGCCACCCCGAACGGCACATGCACCATCGGCAAATCCCCCGCCGGCGATTGCAAATGGCTGCGCTGGTCATCAAAGAACACATGCGGCTTCAGTATCGACAGCACCCTGGGTTTTTCCATCCCGCCCAGAAAGAAGCACTCGTCCGGCGATACGCCCCAATCCTTCAACGTCGTCACCACCCGCTCGTGCGAAGGGGCATTGCGCGCCGTCACGATGGCAATCCGCAAGATGCGCTTGTACGCCGGGTCCTCGGCCAACTTGCGGTCTTCGAGCATGCGAATCAGCGAAAGCTTGCGGTACAGGTCCGCCAGCGGCCCCGGCGAATGCGGGATGCCCTTGCGCACGCGTTCATGCTCCTGAAACTCGTCCAGGTTGTCGTCGCGCTTGTACACGCGCTCGGCCTCGTCATCGGCAATCACCCCGTCAAAGTCGAAGGCCACCCGCAATTCGGTGTCGATCTCGTCATCGTAGATGCGTGTCGGCAGCACCCGCCCGGCGGGGTAGTTGGCGTCGATGGCTTTCTGTACATCCTCCTCGTTGGCGCTGAGGAACAGCGAGGCATTGAACGCCGGGATGTACTCGTAGGGCGAGCGGCCCGACATGAACGCCGCGCGGGTGATGTCCAGCTGGTAGTGGCTGATCGAGCGAAACACCCGCAGGCCGGTTTCCGGCGAGTTGCGCGACAGCAGCACCACCTCCACCGGCAACTGCTCGGGGAAGGCCTGGTTGATGCTCAGGAAGCGGCGAATGAACGGGAATGCCACACCCTTGGGGAAGGGTTCGTCCAGGTTCTGCTGCTGGTGCTGGCGGTATGCCTCGACGCCCTGGGTCTGGTAGATGTCGTCCGAGACGGTGAGGTCGAACAGCGCACTCGAAGCAACGCCGATGACCAGTTTCTGTTCGATGGGGTAGGGCATGAAGCAACTCCTGAGCGTGAGCTGAAGGCAAGTGTACCCGTGCGCTGTGACGAAAGCCCTCAGTACCAACAGGCGCTATCGGCATCAGATGAGGATGTAGTCGCTACGCACCATCAGCGGCTCATGCGCCCCTTCGACCAGGTGCACGAACTGCCCTGCCACCTGGTCGATCGCCAGGCAGTCGTCGACATCCAGCAAGGCATCGGTATGCGGCTTCAGCCAGCCCGCCTGCATGCGTTGCTTGCCCAGGGCCTTGGCCTCGGTCTTGCTGTGGGCGGTGACCAGCAGGTAGCGGTGGGCCTCGCCGAACACTGCGCGTTCATAACCACCGAGGTTGATGAAGTACAGGCGCAGGGCACCGGGGGCGGGGGCGTGCGGGCGCAGTTCGATGCGCTGGCCGTCGACGCCATGCACTTCCAGCCACGAATCGATGTGCAAACCTTTCGGGCTGCCGAACCAGGCCTGGCGCAACTGCGGGTAGGCCTGTTCGAAGGTGTCGGCCAGGGCGAACACCACATCGTGAACTTCGATCTTGGCGCCGGGGTGGCGGCCTCCGAGCATGACGACGTAAAGCATGGGCGGTCCTTTGCGGGGCTAACGTAAGAATGCGGCATTGTACTGCCTGATTCGCGGATGCCGCTTTCATGGAACTGCACAGGGCTCACTGAATTAGCAGGGCCTCTGTGGGAGCGGCTTTAGCCGCGAACACCGGCGCAGCCGGTGCCAGGCACTGTGTTGGATTCTTCGCGGCTAAAGCCGCTCCCACAGGGTGCGCGTACCGTTTGCGCATTCAGTTCTCTGCGCGACAGCTCCGGCCTGACAGTTGCTCCACCAGAAAATCCACGAACACCCGCACCCGCGCCGGCATCGCTGGGCCGCCGACGAACACCGCATGGATCGGCTCGCGATCACCGGGGTTGTACGCCTCCAGCAACGGCACCAGCTGCCCGTTGGCCAGGTCATCGGCCACGGTAAAGGTACCGATGCGCGCCACGCCGGCGCCGAGCCTGGCCAACTGCGCCAGGGCCTCGCCGCTGCTGCATTCGATATTGCCCGCCAGCTTCAATGAAAAAACCTGCCCGTCGCGGCGGAACGGCCAGTCGGGCGCGGCGCGGCGGAAGTTGAAGCGCAGGCAGTTGTGCCGGGCCAGGTCTTCTGGCACAAGCGGCGTACCGCAGCGCGCCAGGTACTCGGGCGAGGCGACGATCACCTGGCCGGTTTCGCCAATGGCGCGGGCGCTCAACGAACTGTCCGGCAGGTGGCCGAAGCGCAGCGCCACGTCGGCCTGGCCGCCGAGAATGTCGGCCACTTCGTCGCTGAGGGTAAGGTCGACCAGCACCTGCGGGTAGCGCGCGCTGAACGCCGCCAGCAACGGCACCACGGTCAAGCGGCCATGGCCCAGCGCTGCGCTGACTCGCAAGCGCCCGCGTGGCACGCCCTGGTCGGTGATGGCCTCTTCCACTTCGAGCATGTCGGCGAGCACCCGCCGTGCACCGCGCAGGTACGCTTCGCCCTCGGGCGTGAGGGTGATCGCCCGGGTGGTGCGCAGCAGCAGGCGGGTGCCCAGGCGCTGTTCGGTGCGCGCGAGGATGCGGCTCACCGCCGAAGGTGTCAGGCCCAGCGCCCGGGCGGCTGCGGACAGGCTGCCCTCCTGGGCCACCTTGGCAAATATTTCCATCTCTCCGGATCTTCCACTGAAGTCCATTTGTGCCTCTTCAGCAAAGGTGGTTCGCAAAAATGCAGTCTAGTGCGGCTAGCCTTCGGATCGTAGCATTTGCAGCACAGATAAGGAGCTTGCCATGCGTATCAATCCACCTCTTGTCGCACTCGCCATCGGTGCCTTTGGCATCGGTGTCACCGAGTTCGCCCCCATGGGCATGTTGCCCAGCATCGCCACCGACCTTGGTGTCTCCATCCCCGCTGCCGGGCTGTTGGTCAGTGCCTATGCGATCGGTGTGCTGATCGGCGCACCGCTGATGACCCTGGCCACGGTGAAGATCCCACGGCGTTACCTGCTGATCGGGCTGATGGCCATTTTCACCCTCGGCAACCTGATGTCGGCCCTGGCCAGCGACTACGCCAGCCTGCTGGTCGCCCGCGTGGTCACCTCGCTGAACCACGGTGCGTTCTTCGGCATCGGTTCGATCGTCGCGGCCAGCGTGGTGCCGCCCGAGAAGCGCGCCGGGGCCGTGGCCGCCATGTTCATGGGGTTGACCCTGGCCACCATCGGCGGAGTGCCGCTGGCGACCTGGTTCGGTGAAATGCTGGGCTGGCGCACGGCATTCTGGGGCATCGCCGGGCTCGGCCTGGTGGCAATGACCACCCTCTGGTACGCACTGCCCAATGTGCCGTCGCCCAAGGGTGGCGGGGCCATGGCCGAAATCCGCGTGCTGGGCCGCGGGCCGGTGCTGGCGGCATTGCTGCTGACCGTGGTGGGCTCCAGTGCGATGTTCACGGTATTCACCTACATCGCGCCGATCCTGCAGAGCGAAGCGGCAGCGTCCACCACCTTCGTCACGGCCATGCTGGTGTTGTTCGGTGTCGGCCTGACCTTGGGCAACGTGTGGGGTGGCAAGGCGGCGGACCGCTCGATCGACCGTACCCTGATGCTGTCGCTGGCCGTGCTGATTGCGGTGTTGCTGGTGTTCCCGCTGGTGATGGACTGGCCGCTGCCGACTGCGCTGGCGATCCTGGTCTGGGG
Organism: Pseudomonas sp. UBA6753; assembly: GCF_002453565.1. NCBI lineage: Bacteria > Pseudomonadati > Pseudomonadota > Gammaproteobacteria > Pseudomonadales > Pseudomonadaceae > Pseudomonas > Pseudomonas sp. UBA6753. The sequence goes on from NZ_DKHD01000010.1 coordinate 17,286, forward strand.
CGCTGCCAGCTTTGCCCTGGTGCCGCCGCTGCAGATGCGGGTGATGGAGGCGGCCAAGGATGCGCCCAACCTGGCGTCGGCGGTGAATATCGGGGCGTTCAACCTGGGGAATGCGATTGGTGCGGCGCTGGGTGGGGCGGTGATCAATGCCGGGTTGGGGTATTCGGCGGTTTCCCTGGCGGGGGCGGCGATGGCGGTTTTGGGCCTGGTGATGGTGCTGCTGTTCGCTTGGCGGGGGCGGTCGGGGGCTGCGGCGAGTCAGGTTGCTGCGTAACAGGTGGAGATCTTCGGGGGCGCTTTGCGCCCCATCGCGACACAAGGCAGCCCCACAGTTTTGCCCATCACGGCGTACCGTTACGGCCATGCAGGTGATAGGCCGGGCGCTCGCTCAGCCGCTCGTAATAATCGCGCACGGCCGGCAGGTGCGGGTGCTCGAACGGCGTTTCGAACCAGCGGTTGACCGACAGGCCAATGGGGATGTCGGCCAAGGTGAACTGGCTGCCGGCCACGTAGGCACCGGTGCTTGCCAGCTGGCGGTCGAGAATGTGCATGTAGCGCGCCCAGTCCGCGCAGCCGGCGGCCAGGGCCTGTGGGTCCTGGTGGGCGGGCGAGTGCCTGACCAGCGACATGAACGCGTAGCTCCAGGAACGGTTGAGGTCCGAGGCCTGCCAGTCGATCCACTGGTCGATCCTGGCCCGCGCCTGCGCTTCGCCCGGGTAGAACCCGGTGGCGCCATAGCGCGTGGCCAGGTAGCGGATGATGCTGTTGGATTCCCACAGGGTGAAGTCGCCATCCTGGATCACCGGGATCATGGCGTTGGGGTTCAACGCAAGGAACTCGGCGCTGTCCGTGGGCTTGAAACCCGCCCCCCAGTCTTCGCGCTCGAACGCGACCTCGAACTCGGCGCACGCCCACAGGACTTTTCGTACATTGATGGAGGAGGCTCTGCCCAGTATCCGTAGCATGGTGTTCATCCTTGTGGGGGGAGATTGATCGTCCGTCACTGCCGGTTGCCGGTCAAGAGCCTGAGTGGTGGTGGAGCATCCCCTTTGTAGGTTCCTTGTAGTCCATTTCCGAAAGTAAGCCTTTCCACCCCCAAGGTTATTGTGGCGGGGCAGGCAGCGCCCTAGTCTCGGCACGCTCGTAACCCCGAGGAATGGACATGGACAAAGACACTCCGAAAGAAAGCAGCAACCTCAATGTCGTGCGTGCAGCGGGCCGTTTTGGCAACGGCGGCGCCGAACTGGTGCAGATGAACGCGCAGTTGCCAATGCGTACGGCGCTGATGGAGGCCTCGAGCATCATGGGCTGCATTACCGAACTCACCCGCAAGGCCATCGACCGGCCCGGTGACCGCAAGGCGATGATGCAGGCCACGTATTACCTGGCAGGCATGGCCAAGGCGCTGATCGACGGCCAGTTGCAGCAGTTGCGCCAGGCTCGGGGAGGCGAGCAGGAGCCTTAGTCAGGCTTGCCTGGGGACCATGAACTTGGCACCCTTGGCCAGTTTGAATCTCTGTATCACGACAGAAGGAAGTTCGCATTGAGCTGGGACAAGGTGGGGAAACTCCTCGTAGCCGTGCTGCTTGGCCTGATGGTCCTGCTGACCGCCTATGGGTTGCTCAGGGGCAACCCGCGCCTGGAGGCATCGCTGACCTATGCCTACCTCACCTATCCCAGCCAGTTCAGCGAACGCATCACCAAAGCCAGCGAGCAGCTCAAGTACGAGCAGTTGCAGGGGCGTATCAATGCCATCAGCGAGGGCGGGCTGAGCCACGATCAGGTCGAGCGGCTGATCGAAATGGCCCAGGCACCGTATGCCCAGCTGTTCGCCAAGCCCTTCGAGGCCGGGCTGGTCGACCACCGTACCGGTTTGCTCATCGAGCTGCGCAACAGTGGTAATGCGCAGGTGCGCCAGGTGAAAATCCGCCTGCCGGCGAAAGGCTTGGTACAGGTGCGCGATGCAGCTGGCAATGACACCATCCTGGAAACCTCCACCATGCAAGCGGACATCCCCGTCATCGAGCCGGGTGGCGCGTGCAAGGTATGGGTGTATTTCGATGCGGACTACTCACAGATCCGCCAGGGCGGGGTCAGCATCAGTCACGCCGATGACAAGGCTGACATACAGGTTTACCGCGAGGTCATCGGTTTCCCGGCCTGGGTGGCCCGTTACAGTCGCGAGCTGATGGTGCTGCTGGGCGTATTGGCGGCCAGCGTGCTGGGCCTGGGGTATGCCTGCCTGTCGCGTCGCCGCTTGGTGTGAGCTTGCCGGGCGTGTCTTCAGGGCAAAGGACATTTGCCGCAAACTCAACAATCGCCCGTTGACAACCCTCTATAGTGCTCGGCATTACAAGACCCATGCCGAGCCTGCCCGATGATCCCCTCCCTGGACTCCATTTTTTCCCGCCTGCGCCTGCGTCAGTTACGCCTGCTCATCGAATTGGACCGCTGCGGCTCCCTGCACAAGGCGGCGGAGGCCATGGCGATTTCCCAGCCCGGGGCCACCAAGGCCTTGCGCGAGGTGGAGGAGGTGCTGGGTGTGCCGTTGTTCCAGCGCCTGCCCAGCGGCCTGGTGGCCAATGACGTAGGGCGTTGCGTGGTGCGATATGCGCGGTTGATTCACAGTGACCTGGGGCATTTGCGCGAAGAGGTGCTGGGCATCGTCCAGGGCCAGGGTGGGCGGCTGGCGGTGGGTAGCATCATGGGTGCCATGCCGACCCTGGTCGGTGCCCTCGGGCGGTTGCGCCGCAAGCAGCCGCAACTGGCGGTGGAGATCGCCGAGAACACCAGTGCCAACCTGCTGGCCCAGCTTGATGAAGGGCGCCTGGACCTGGCCATCTGCCGGCCAGGGCTGGGCCGCAACGCGGCGGACTACGCCTTTGTCGAACTGGCCCAGGAGCCGCTGGCGGTGGTCGCGCACCCGCAGCACCCGCTGGCCGGGGCGGCGGCGCTGGGAGTTGGCGACCTGAGCCAGTACCGTTGGATCGTCTACCCGGCCAACATGCCCATGCGCCAGGCGCTGGAGCGTGAGTTGAGCGAGGCGGGGGTGGAGGTGCCACGCTACCCGCTGGAAACCTTCTCCACCTTCGCCACCTTCATGTTGCTGGAAGATGACCCGACGCTGGTGGCGGTGATCCCCAGCGCCGTGGCGGCCTTCGCCGAGCAGCGCGGGATGCTGGTGTCGCTGGCAGTGAAGCTGCGGGCACTGAGCGAGCCGTTCGGGATCGTGCACCGGGTAGCCGCGCCGCTGTCGCCGGCGGCGCGGTTGCTGGTGGAGGAGCTTACGGCCGGTTGAGCCCTGTTGCGGCCCCCTATAGGGGCGGGTCTACCCGCGAAGAATACGACGCGGTGAATGGCACCGGCTGCGCCGGTGTTCGCGGCCACGGCCGCTCCCACAGGTATAGCGTGAGCCCGAAAGCTTGCGCCGTACCTGTGGGAGCGGGCATGCCCGCGAAGCAGGCGACGCGGTGGATGGCACCGGCTGCGCCGGTGTTCGCGGCCACGGCCGCTCCCACAGGTACAGCGTGAGCCCGAAGCCCACGCCGTACCTGTGGGAG
>NZ_DKHD01000055.1:0-1240 GCF_002453565.1 Pseudomonas sp. UBA6753
CCAGCGGGAACACCGCCGCCTGTGGCAAGCGCTGGTAGATCGAGTTGTCGGTGGCCAGCACCGTGCGGGTACCGTAATCGGCACTGATCTGGCCACGGAAGCCGCTGCTGCGCAGGGCTTCGAGGAATTCGGGGTAGTTGGCGCTCGGGGCAACGGTCGGCAGCTGGGCGATCATCGAAGGATGGCCTCTTGATATTGGCTAATTCACGGGATTCCTGTCGTTCCGGCATGGGTGATGGCATGCGGAGGTGACGTGCAGGCCAATGTTCCTGTAGTTTCGCTTCAGGGGCAAACGGATAATCCTGCCGCTATTAATGACTTTCATGAATGAATTACCGCCATCTGACCCCATCCATGTCGCTGCTACTGGCTTTCGAGGCTGCCGCCCGGCATGAAAGCTACACCCGCGCCGCCGCCGAGCTGTCGCTGACCCAGAGCGCGGTCAGCCGCCAGGTGCAGGCGCTGGAGCAGCAACTGGGCCTGACCCTGTTCCGCCGCGAGGGGCGCCAGGTGCAGCTGACCGACGTCGGCCGCCTGTACCAGCGCGAGCTGAGCGAGGCACTGGGGCGCATTCGCAGCGCCACCTTGCAGGCACTGGCCTACCAGTCGGGGGTGGGCACCTTGCGCCTGGCCACCTTGCCCACGTTCGGCTCGAAATGGCTGCTGCCAAGGCTGCACGCCTTCTACAGCGCCCACCCGGGCATGCTGGTGCACATACATTCACGCATCGAAGCCATCAACTTCGACACCAGCGAGATCGATGCCGCCATCGGCGTGGCCAGTCACGACCTGCCGGGGTTGATCTGCCATCGCCTGCATGCCGAGGAACTGGTGGTGATATTGCCGCCGGAGGCTGGTGCGGACAGCCAGGGCTGGAGCCCTGCACGCATCAGTGAAGAGGTGCTGCTGAATGTGGCCAACAACCCGCATGCCTGGGGCGAGTGGTTTTCACACCATGGCCTGGCGCACCGGGCGATGCGCCTGGGGCCGAGCTTCGAGCTGACCTCGCACCTGATCCAGGCGGTACGCGCCGGGATCGGCATCGGCCTGGTGCCGCGCATACTGGTGGAGGAAGAACTGGCCAAGGGTGAGCTGTACAGCCCCGGGGTGGCATTTGCCAGCCAGCGCAGTTATTACCTGATCTACCCACCGCGCAATGAGGCATTGCCGTCGCTGCGGGCGTTTCGCAGTTGGTTGCTGGAGCAGATCTGAATGTCTGGGCTGCCTGTACCGGCCCTTT
>NZ_DKHD01000055.1:1338-1691 GCF_002453565.1 Pseudomonas sp. UBA6753
GAAAGGGGCGGCACAGGCAACAAAAAACCCGAAGCCAGTCACCCGGCTTCGGGTTTTCTATCGACGCAGCGCCTTACTTGGCCACGCTACCAGCAGCCCCAAGCGCCTGCGCCCTGCGGCGCGGCTTGACCATGTAGACCACGAACATGGCGAACAGCCACACCGGGATCGCATACACGGACACCTGGATACCCGGGATCATCGCCATGATGCCCAGGATCAGCACCACGAACGCAAGGCAAATGTAGTTGCCATAGGGGTACCACAGCGCCTTGAACAGCGGCTTCTGGCCAGTGCGGTCCAGGTGCTGGCGGAACTTCAGGTGCGAGTAGCTGATCATCGCCCAGTTGATC
>NZ_DKHD01000055.1:1708-2114 GCF_002453565.1 Pseudomonas sp. UBA6753
CCACCACCAGCGACATCAGCAGCTCCAGCGCGTTTTGCGGCATCAGGTAGTTGAGCAGCACCGCGATCAGCGTCACGCCTGCCGACGCCAGGATCGAGCGCACCGGCACACCGCGGCTGTCGACCTTGGCCAACGATGCCGGGGCGTCACCTTGTTCGGCCATGCCCAGCAGCATGCGGGCGTTGCAGTAGGTGCCGCTGTTGTACACCGACAGCGCTGCAGTCAGGACCACGAAGTTCAGCAGGTGCGCAGCCACGTCACTGCCCAGCAGCGAGAACACCTGCACGAACGGGCTGCTGCCATAGCTGCCGCCGGAGGCATCGATGCTGGCGACCAGGTTGTCCCATGGGGTCAGCGACAGCAGCACCACCAGGGCACCGACATAGAAGATCAGGATACGGTAGAT
>NZ_DKHD01000055.1:2270-2582 GCF_002453565.1 Pseudomonas sp. UBA6753
CTGACGATGGCCACCACCTTGATGATGGCAAACCAGAATTCGGCCTCACCGAAGAACTTCACGTTCATCAGGTTGATGGCGTTGATCAGCACGAAGAACGCTGCCGCCGTGACCCAGGTAGGGATCTCCGGCCACCAGTAGTGGACATACTTGCCGACCGCCGAAAGCTCCGACATGCCCACCAGGATGTACAGCACCCAGCAGTTCCAGCCCGACAGGAAGCCGGCGAAACCACCCCAGTAGGTGTGGGCGAAATGGCTGAACGAGCCGGCCACCGGCTCTTCGACGATCATTTCGCCGAGCTGGCGCATG
>NZ_DKHD01000055.1:2638-3284 GCF_002453565.1 Pseudomonas sp. UBA6753
CGATCAACTGGATATGGCGGTTCTTCAGGCCCCGCTTGAGCTCGCCTGAATGCATGTTTTGTCCACTCATGAACGAAGTCACCTGCATTGTTTTTATCTGTGACGGAATCGGACCCACCGCGCTCGTGGCGCAGCGGAATGGGCAAGGTGGTTACCTTGGGTTTCCTGACCTCAGGTGCCGCCGGGGCGGGTCAACCAGGCGTGATCAAGAGTGCGCGGTACGCAAGGGAGTCACAGGTAAAACGCGGCGCACTGTATACCCCTGCAAACGCGCAGGCGTCAACGCGTTGCATCGTTTCCTCGGGAAAAAACGCAGCGATCCTGTGGTGTGGGCCTTGAAAGGCGGAGTGATCGGCGTACATGGCGCCTCCATTTGTTGTTTTGTCAGCCTGGCTCTGTGGACAGGCTTTTGCACACGGCAATGGCGGCTATAACACCGTGGGGCGGGGCTTTGAGCAAGGGTGGGCGGGGCTTGGCTGGCTGTTTTGACGGGGAGTCGGCGGCAAGGTTTGTTTACACGATTCGACCTAATCTGAAATCCGGGCTGAAACCGACCACATTCGTACAATTTTCTTTACAGGGTGGTTCGGGAACTTGCCAGTCGTCCGAAAATTCTTTTTGTTCAATATCTTGGGGCCGCTTTGCG